>VEQB01000394.1 GCA_018883485.1 Bacteroidota bacterium | reverse complement strand
GAATAAAGCTAATTCCCTCTTCTATCTGCTATATCAATAAAATCATTACTTGGAGAAGGACTAAATATGGCTGAACCAACAAAAGTTAAATCTAAATTAAGATGATTTTGTATGTATTGATTTTGAAATTGGTAGTTCGACTTAATTTGATAAAAAACTGTAATTCTATATGAGCCTTTTGCTAAATAGGAAACCCAATAAGCACCATTATTTGTGTTTAAATACACAAAACCTTCTTTAAGAGCAGGTAAATATTTGGTGGCATTTATGGTGTTATCCGACCACCATTTAAGCGTATCATTTTTATAGATTTGTAAAATGAAATTTTGAGATTTAGCATTTTCCAATAGTTCCATCCAGTTTTTATAAAGTATACTGGTATCTTTAAGTACTGCAAAAATCAGTTCTTTACTTTCTGCCTCTTTCTCCTTTACTAAAAATTGAACTTTTTCGTAATTACGTAGCTCTTGGTTTTTTGTATCTTGTAAAATACCTATTTCAGTAGCTAATAAAGCTATTAAAATTAGTAGGCTCAATAGTAGAAAGAGCAGATATCTTAACCGGATGCTTCTCAAAATAATTAATAATAAACTTGCTTGTTTAAGTAGTCTCTAACATACTCAACCACTCCAACTTCTATGCTAGTAAAAGGTTTTTCATAACCAATGGATTTCAATTTACCCATAGCGGCTTCGGTAAAATATTGGTAAGTATCTCTAATATCTTCTGGAATTGGACGATACTTTATTTGAACCGGTAAATCTAACCCATTAAAAATGGCAGTAGCCAAATCATTCCAGGTTCTTGCAGTACCTGTTCCTAAATTATAAAGGCCACTGTCTTTTCTATGGTGCATTAAAAATAAACATACTTCACAAAGGTCTTTCACATAAATGAAATCGCGCTTTTGCTCACCATCCTTGTAATCTGATCTATGGCTTTTAAAAAGCTGCACCTCACCTGTTTCCTTAATTTGTTTAAATGCATGTAAAATAACGCTTGCCATGCGGCCTTTATGATACTCATTTGGCCCATAAACATTAAAAAACTTAAGGCCAGCCCAAAAATAGGGTTTTTCGGTTTGGGCCAATACCCATTTATCAAAATCATTTTTTGAGCGGCCATATGGGTTCATAGGCTGCAAAGAATCTTGAATATCTTCCTTATCGGCATAGCCTTGCTCTCCATTGCCGTAGGTTGCGGCACTGCTAGCATATACAAATGGAATCCCTTCTTCTGTGCAAGTTCTAAATAGTTGTTTACTGTAATCAAGATTTAATTCTTTAAAAATCGCCTCATCTTTCTCTGTAGTATCTGTTTTGGCACCAATATGAAAGACAAATTGAACCAAATTAGCATTCTTTTTAAGCCATTCTGGAAAATTTATACGTTCAATTTTATGTGAGAATATTTTACCATCGAGATTTTTTTCACGGTCTTTCACCGCCCCAAAGTCGTCTACCAGAACCAAATCATGGTATTGATGCTTGTTTAAATGGGATACCAAACATGAGCCAATAAAACCTTCTGCGCCTGTAATTACTATCATAAGTTTTGACAATTGCACGAAAGTATGAATATTTGCGACCTGATTTCAATGACGAACAAAGAAAAAATAGTCTATATAACTCGGAGGGAGCGTTTTAATGCCGCCCATAAGTTATATAACCCAAAATGGACAGAGGAAGAAAATGAAGCATTTTTTGGAAAATGTTCCAATAAATACTACCACGGTCATAATTTTGAACTGCTGGTTACAATAAAAGGGGCAGCCAATCCAGAAACTGGAATGGTGATGGACCTCAAAAGAATGAAGCATATCATTCGAAATTTGGTTACCGAAAAATTAGACCATAGAAACCTTAATGAGGATGTTGATTTCTTAAAAGGAATGATGCCTTCTATTGAGAATATTGTAGTGAAAATATGGGAGATTTTGGAACCACACATTGAAAATGGCAAGCTCCATTGTATTAAACTAATAGAAACAGAAAATAATTTCGTAGAATATTACGGAGATTAATAATCTTCTGTGGCCATTAGATTAGGAGAATAACAGATAGTTTCCAAAGCTGGCAATGTATCAATAATTCCTAGTGATTTCAAATCATTTAGAATACCGGTCAACTCTATTTCATCTATTACCTCATTATAATTGTATTCCAGCTCGCTAAACCATTGCTGTGCATCTGCTAATTTCAGGTTATACCGCCAAGCCACCATTTTTGTAGCTTCTTGTTCTCTATACTTTAGGTTATAGCAGGTATTATTTACAACCTCCATTACTTTAACCACTAATGCAGGGTCTTCTTGTAGAATTTTATTGCTAGCTACTACCGCAAAGCAGGGCCAAGGTGTGCTGCATTCGCCTAAAAACCTAAACTCCCCAGAATCAACCAATGGCTTTGTCATATACTTCTCCCACATAAAAACATCAGATTCTAAATTAGCTAACGACTTTCTAGCACCATCCAAATTGCCAACCACCACAAAATCTTTAGTTGGATCAAGCCCAAACCCAAGATTTCTAGCATTTACAAAAGCCATTAAATGAGAACCAGATTTATAGCGACTAATTGCATAGCGT
>VEQB01000393.1 GCA_018883485.1 Bacteroidota bacterium | reverse complement strand
CCCCAAACAAAGCTTGCTCTGTTTTGCCGGTAAAATCCTCAATTCCCAAAATGCCAAAATTTCGCCCGTTTTTACTTACTCTGTGGTTGGCTTCTACCACTAGTCCTGCAATACGAATGGTTTTATTTAAATTGGCTTGAATAAGGGTATTGCTTTCTTTTGCAAACGCTTCTTGCGAAATGCCAGGAATTACACTTAATCCCAAACCAAATTTGCCTATGTTTTTTAAGAAATCTCTTCTTGCTTGGGTTTCCTTATTTGTTTCCTGTTTCATACTTGTTTGCTTTAAAAATGGTAGTTAATCACAAAGTTGTATAAGCTCATATCAACTTTATTAAATACATAATTATTGTTTTTAAAATTACTTCTTAATTGACCTTTGTAAACATACAAAAGTTGTAGCTCAATTCCTTTAAAAAATCCTTTGGCTTGGTATCTTATATCGGCATTAAGTTGCCAGTAAGAGGGCATACCGTATTTGTTAAGTCGGGTATTAGTTACCTCTGGTAAATAATAATGTCCGTAGCTAAGGTCTGTTCTAAAGCCGCTTTTCTTAAATATTTTTGAACCCACCAAGTTAATGGCGTGTAGGTCGCCATAGCCTTCGTTGCGTTCTCTGGGCATAAAGGTAAAGAAGGCATCTCTTCCCCATTCGCGTGGCATTAGGTATCTGCTGTGGCTGGTAATGCGGTTATAGTTTAAACTTAGAGAGCCTAAGTGCTCGTTGGCCATACCTAAACGCCCACCAAAGGTGTATGATTTTGCACCTTTTTCCATAAAAGTTTTGGCAGGGTCTGCATTGCCTCCATTATTTATGGCTTGTTGCGAAATGCCTTGTACACCAAGTATTATTTTATTGTTTGGGTTCAAATCAATGCTGCCATTGTATTGCACCAAAGCAGTATTAAAAACATTATCTACCAACATATCCCATAATTGGATTTGGTGTTGTTTGTTAATTTTATGCGTAATACCCAAATAAGTTATATAGTTGCTGTTAATATTTAATGCATAATTAGATTTGCTACCATCTGGGTTTAAGCCAGTATTGTATACGCCAATAGAGCGGCCAATGCCATACCATCTAACGGTGCTTCTGGGCGAAACTGCTGCCAAATAACCAGCTTCAATTTCGGTGTTTTTAATTTGATTAAAGTTGAGAATAGCCCCATCTGCAAGGGTGGGGCGCATGCGGCCATCTTGTGGGTTAATAAAAGGCATTCTAATGTGTTGCTTGCCAAATTTAATATACGATTGTTTATAATTGTATTTAATATATAAATCTTCTAACCTATCTAAGTCGGTATGATTATCTGGATTTTCAATATCAAACAATCCAATTTCATACCTGCTACTTTGATTGGTTAGGGGATCTTTTTTGGCAAGATCAGATGAGTTTATATTGTAAATAAAGTATCCGCTAATACCTACTTGAAAGTTTTTAAAATTACCAGTTTCATAACCTATTCCCATTCCAAAAGCATTGGCATAGTAATTGGTTAATTGGTCGGCATTATCTGTAGCCATAAAGAAGTAGCGTGCGTGGCCATAAAAGGTTCCTTGCCTAAAAAAATGTTGCAAATTATTGGTGTCATTCTCATTGCGTTCGCGCTCTGTATGGTGCACGTAAGGCAAGTTTTGAGCAAATAATGCTCCTGCCCATAGCAAAAAGCCAAGGGTAAATACTAACTTAATTTGTTTCACTAAATTCCTGCTTTTATAGGTTTAAAAGGGCCATACTTGTGTTGTGTTTCAGAAAAGCCGTCGGTGTAAGGGCCAAAAGGATGATCAATGGGTTTCTTAGATATATCTGGCCAATCTTTAGGGGTGTTAAAACTTGGTCTTTCTTGCGTGTTAACAAAGGCTGCTACATCCCATGCTTCTTCATCGCTTAACTGAGGATTTTCATGCGAGCTGCCCAAAGGCATATTGTATTTGGCATAGCGGGCAAAGAAGGTAATGCGGTATAAGCCTGCCTTATCATTATAGGCATTTTTACCCCATAATGGCGGAAAGCTATATTCCGTACCTTCGGCGTTTAGCAAGCCAGCACCATCTGCTTGGTGGCAGCTTTGGCATTTGGCTATATACACTTCTTTTCCCTTTTTGGGGTCGGCAGCTCTATCTAAAAAAGCCAACTCCTTAAAGCCAGAGCCTGCTGCTTTTTGTCCTTTTTCTATGTTTGAACCAAGGTATTCTATGTAGGTTTTAATAGCCTGCATTTCTCTGCTTAAGGTATCTAAAGCTTTGCCGTTTAAGCTGCGTTCAAAACAATCGTTTACCCTTTTGTATATATCTTCTTCTGTGCCACTTCTGGGTCTAAACTTAGGGTAATTGGCTGCTACAGAACCATAGTTGTTTCCAAACACTTTTGTTCCTGCTTCTAAATGGCAATTTTGGCAATTCATGCCATTGCTAAGTTGGGCAACACTTCCTTTCGGACCTAAATATTTTACGGTGTGCGTTATGAGTTCTTTTCCATATAAAGCTAATTCTTTTTGAGCTTTATTTTCTATAGTATTTAGGTCTGGTGCAACCCAATACTTTGAAGATTTGTTTACTACTTCCTCTTTTGGTTGGGTAGTAAGC
>VEQB01000044.1 GCA_018883485.1 Bacteroidota bacterium | reverse complement strand
ATTGTACTGCCTGCTTGCATTTGTTTTTCTAAACTGCGTAATTCTGTTCTAAGATACCTTGAATTACTTTTAAAGATTTGTTTAGAGCCATCTGGTGCTATAAGTATCATATCGAAATTGATTACTTGCCAGTACTTACTTTCGCTTTCTAGGCAATGCGCTTGTGTTAGTTTGGTATTTGCACCTGCAATGTCTCTTAAGCTTACCAGCGGTGCCTTTGGCTTTAGGGCAAACAAAGAGCGTTGGTCTAGGGTAAGATTTCCAGAGCGCATTTCAATTATAAATCGGCCTTCATACAAAGGGGTAATAATGAGTTGTTCTCCTTTGGTTTCTATCTTGGCATTTTCGGAATAGAATTGCAAGTTTTTAATATGTTGTAATCCTTGCATATCTAAAGTTAAGGTAAATGGTTCACTTAAGTAAGCAGCAATTTCTTGTTCAGTTTCTAAGAAGCGTAAGGCTGGTTTTATTACCTTTAATTTTTGATTTATAAATTCGTTTCCTATATTGGCTTCTAGCTCGTATTCTCCTGCTAGAGTTGGGGTCCAGCTAATTTGAAAATGCCTGCCTTTGTAGTTGGGCGTCATACTCATATTATTAATACTAACGGTGGGCGGAATAGAATCGCGGGAGAAGAAATCGAAGTCAATTTTCTCGCCTACATAATATACGCTTTTATAGCCCAATAATAAACTAGAATCACTTGTACTATTTACTTTAAGCATGCCGCCTTCTGGTAATTCCCATTTTAAATACTTGAGGCTTTCTGTTAAGATTACGGATTGTAATTGTTCTAAAACACTAGGCACCGCAGCATTGGGTAGTTCAAAAAACAATTTATTTTTAACATTTTGATCCAACTCAAAAGCCAATGGGTCTATACCTAAGAGCGGCACCAATTCTTGTTGGTAATTTTTTGGAAAGCAAGCTATAAAGTTTACAAGAGATTGGTTTAAGGGGCCATAAACTTCGCTTTTACTCAATACATTTTTGGCAAACTTTTGCTCTTTAAGTTTTTCTCCTTTAAGTGTATTTTTTTCGGCATATGTTTCAAAATTGCCGAGCAAAGAATCTATAATTTGTGAGGCAATGGTTGCTTTGTTTTTAAGATTAATTTCATCTGGCAATAAAGCTTGGTGCGCTTTAAAATTGCTTTTCAAATTTTGGTTTAAGCTAGCTTGCGTTTTCGCTAAGGCAATAAAATGATGCACAAAATCACCTGAGGTAGAGAGGAAGAAAAAGACAATAAATACCAGGTACAAGAAAGTTAGTTTCTTGAAATTTAGAGCCTTCGACTTTTTTATGCGAATAGTACCTGCCATTCCTTATTTGGAAGCTGATAGAAACTCTTTGTACTTGGCATTAATTTGTTGCATGTGTTGGTTGTATTCGCCCAACTGCTGGTTAAACCCAACTACTTTTTCATGCATTTCTTTGCTAACTTGTGCGTTTTGGGCCATTTCGTTTTTAACGGCGCCAAGGGCATTATTTAGCCCTTTAATTTGTTCGCCAAGTTCTCCAATTGTGCCACTAAATTGTTTCATAGCTTCTTGGTATCCTTGCATATCTGGATTAGCACCATTGCCATTTGCGGTGAGTTGTGGAAAAACATTTTCCCATTGGTATGTTTTGTCTTCTGTGCTTCGTTCGAAAGCCGAAACTAAAAACACCAGGGTCTCAATAGAAAGACCTGTAATAAATAATTCGTTGGCATAATCCCAACCAACAAATTTAAACATGGAACCTACTAATACTACTGCGGCTCCAAAGCCGTAGAAGAATGTGATTGCATCTAATTTTCCTTTAACTGTATTTGACATTAGTTTTAAGTTTTAAGTTTTAAGTGAAGTAACATGTTAGTTTCCTTTCCTGGAAGGGGGGTTAGAGGGGAAGATGGGATGCTGACTGTGAAATAAATTATCCATTTCTTTTGTATTTCTCACTCAATACGTAAGCATTAAACTCCTCCCAAGATAATCTACTTTTTTCTAGTGCTTTTTTGGTGCTAATTCTTACGGCAACTGCCACACCAATGATGAGTACTATAAATAGTAAACCAAATAAAATTAATTGTTGGCGCCATTGTTTGTTTAATGTTGTTTGTACACCATCCATGGTTTTATTTTGGGCCTCAAATTTTGCCGAGAATTCATCGAGTGCAAGATTAACCGCTCTTTCATTTTGTGCCTGTAACTCTAGGTTGCCTTTTAACTCTGATTTAAGGGAGGCATTCTCTGTGGAGTTTTGCTCCTTAAGCATCAGCAGCTTTTGGTCGAAAAAGCGCAGTTGCCTTTCCTGATTTTGAATTCTTTTCTCCAATTGCTTAATACTCTGTAATTCTAAACTCGCATTGGGAGAGTTATTTGAGCTATTATTTTGCGCGCACAAGCATTGATAAGTAATAATGAATGCTACAAGTAATTTTAATTTCATAGATTATATGCTTGCGCAATACTAATAATAATTTGATAAAAAAAAAATTGTTAAGTTGTTTTTTTTTCGAAGAGTTATGCGGTAAGCGCTGTTCATACTTCCTAGTTCAAAGTTAAAAAAATATTACCCCAATAAAGTATGTTTGCAACTTATGAAACATTCTGCAGTTGTTATGTGGTTTAGGCGCGACTTGCGTTTGGAAGATAATGCGGCTCTTTATCATGCGCTTAATTCTGGTATTGCGGTGTTGCCACTTTTTATTTTTGATAAAGAAATTTTAGATAAGCTTGAAGATAAAGCAGATAAGCGTGTTCAATTTATTCATACTGCTTTGCTAGAATTAAAAAATAACCTGAATATTCTTGGTTCAGACCTCATGGTTAAGTATGGCAGGCCAGAGGAGGTTTGGAAAACTATATTTGAAACCTACTCGGTGCAAGGCATTTTTAGCAACAAAGATTATGAACCGTATGCGCTAGAAAGAGATGCAAACCTTGCGCAGCTAGCTAATGCAAAAGGAGCTTGGTTCAAACAGTATAAAGACCAATGTATATTTGAGTTTAATGAGGTATTAAAAGATGATGGTAAACCCTATACGGTTTTTACACCCTACAGCAAAAAATGGAAAGCTAAGTTGGCCACGCAACAAGAGTTTTATTTAAAAGCTTATGCCACCGAAGAATATTTTGATGGGTTTATTAAAGATGTGAAATTTGAAATACCTTCTTTGAAAGAAATGGGTTTTGAAGCTTTGGCGCTTAAGTTTCCAGCTAAAGAATCTAGTGTGGGTTTAATTAGAAATTACAAGGAAACTCGTGATTATCCGGCAATTGAAGGCACTTCTAGGCTAGGGGTACATTTTAGATTTGGCACCATAAGCATTAGGGCTAAGGCTAGAAAGGCTTTGGGATTAAGCGAGACTTATTTAAACGAATTGATTTGGCGCGATTTCTATATGCAAATTTTGGCACACTTTCCGCATGTGGCAAAGGGAGCCTTTAAGCCAGCTTATGATAAGATTGCTTGGCGAAACAATGAAGCAGAGTTTGCCGCTTGGTGCGCTGGTAAAACTGGTTATCCCATTGTGGATGCAGGCATGCGTGAGTTAAATTCAACTGGTTTTATGCACAATAGAGTACGCATGATTGTGGCTAGTTTTTTAACCAAGCATTTGCTTATAGATTGGCGTTGGGGCGAGGCGTATTTTGCTAAGAAACTCTTAGATTTTGACCTCTCTGCCAACAATGGTGGCTGGCAGTGGGCGGCTGGTTCTGGTACCGATGCAGCGCCTTATTTTAGAGTGTTTAACCCAGCTTTGCAAACTGCAAAATTTGATGCAAAAGGAGAGTATATCAAAAAGTGGGTTCCAGAGTTAGGCTCCATAGATTATCCAAAGCCAATTGTGGTGCATGAACTGGCCAGAAAACGTTGTTTAGAAACGTATAAGGCTGCCCTTGGATAAAATATGTATCTTCGTAAAAAATAATTAACTTGACTTTCGACGATTTTCAACTCGACGCTCAGCTCATGGATGGTTTAGATGCCATGGGTTTTAGAGCACCCACTCCTATTCAACAACAGGCCATACCCGCAATTTTAAATCATTACGATTTAATTGCCTGCGCCCAAACGGGTACAGGTAAAACAGCAGCTTATTTGTTGCCTGTTATTGATAAAATTTTGAATTCGAATCATAGCCATTTAAATACTTTAATTCTTGTGCCAACCAGAGAATTGGCGCAACAAATAGACCAGCAATTGGAGGGTTTTAGTTATTATGTTCCCATTAGTTCTATAGCAGTTTATGGAGGTGGTGATGGCAATTTGTACACGCAACAGCAAACCGCATTAAGAAAGGGAGCAGATATTATTATTGCTACACCGGGCAGGCTTATTGGTCATTTGGCTTCGGGAAACATAGATTTTAGTAAACTACAACATTTGATTTTAGATGAAGCAGATAGGATGTTGGATATGGGTTTTTACGATGATATCATTAAAATCATTAGTTATTTGCCTAAAGATCGTCAGACCCTCTTGTTTTCTGCTACCATGCCGCCGCGCATTAAAACTTTGGCTTCTAAAATTCTGTTTGAACCTAAAGAAATTAGTATTGCTATATCTAAGCCAGCTGCGGGTATTAAACAAATGGCTTACATGACCTATGAATCTCAGAAGTTGGGATTATTGTCGGAGATTTTTAAAGTGAAATACCAAAGTGTGATTGTATTTGCCTCCACCAAAGAGAAAGTAAAAAGCTTACAATTTGAGTTTAAGAAAATAGGTATTCCTGCTCGGCCTTTTCATTCAGATTTAGAGCAAAAAGATAGGGAAGAGTTAATGAATGATTTTAGAAATAGGAAGGTTCAGGTATTAATTGGTACAGATATTTTATCTCGTGGTATTGATGTGGATGGGATAGACTTAGTTATTAATTTTGATGTGCCACCAGACCCAGAAGATTATGTGCATAGGATAGGAAGAACAGCCAGAGCCGAAACTACAGGTACTGCTATTACTTTTATTAACGAAAAAGACATGCGCAGGTTTCATGCTATAGAAAAATTGATAGAAAGAGAAATAGAAAAGACACCCTTACCCACAGAATTAGGCGCAGCTCCTTTGTATGAACCGCTTAAAAAACGAGCTCCATTGGGGGGTGGAAGGCCTGGTTCTAGGCCCAATTCTAACCACCATTACAAAGGAAGAAAAGACAAGCCTAGAAATTAAATTCTGGCTTATTCCTCATTACTTTTGTTCTCCATTAATTTAAAAACATCTTGGCTAAAGCCTGTGTTGTTAAATCCACCGTCGTGGAATAGGTTTTGCATGGTTACCATTCTACTTAAATCTGAGAACATTAATACGCAGTAATTGGCACAATCTTCTGCACTGGCATTGCCAAGCGGAGATAGGGCATAGGCATAGTCGTAGAGGTCTCCAAAGCCCTTAACGCCGCTGCCTGCAGTGGTTTTGGTTGGACTTTGAGAGATAGTATTTACACGTACCTTTTTACTTTTTCCATAATGGTATCCAAAGCTTCTGGCAATGCTTTCTAGAATAGATTTGCTTTCTGCCATTTCGTTATAATCTGGAAAAACACGTTGGGCAGCGATATAGGTTAATGCAAGCACAGAACCCCAATCGTTAATGGCATCCATTTTATAGCAAGTTTGTAGGAGTCGATGAAACGATATAGCACTAATATCGTAGGTTTCGTGGGTCCATTTGTAGTCTAAATCTGTATATTGTCTGCCTTTTCTAATGTTTATACTCATGCCAACAGAATGAAGAATGAAATCTATTTTACCACCCAAAATTTCCATCGATTTGGTAATCAAATTTTCCATGTCTTCGTTTTTGCTAACGTCGCAAGGAATAATTTGGGCATTGTTACAAACTGCTGCGAGGTTATTAATTTCGCCCATGCGCATGGCAATAGGTGCATTGGTTAATACAAATGTTGCGCCTTGTTCGTGGCACTTGAGCGCTACCTGCCAAGCAATACTTTTATCGTTAAGCGCGCCAAATATGATACCTTTTTTACCTTTTAATAAATTATTCATGTGTGCAAATTAGAGGATAATAAATACAAGTTTATGTATTTTGGTTTAAAAAAAACTAATTTGCCTCCAATCTATTGGATATGACATTGAAACGCTTTGTACTAGGTTCCTTTTTTCTATTTGCTGGGCTATTAAATTTGAACGCCAAATTGCTAGAATACGATGTATTGGCCTATCGTATTTACTTAAAAGTATTTCCAGAAAATAAGCAGATTAATGGAAGCAATACTATTGAATTTGCCGTGCTAAAACCAGGTGATGAATTTGGTTTTAAACTATCATCCCTATTGCGTATAGACAAAATTATGATGGGGGATAGAAATTTGAATTTTGTTAGAAATAACCATCAAGTTTTTGTGAGCTTTTCGGCTATTTTAGAAAAGGGTGCCAAAAGCCAGCTCACCATTTATTATGGAGGCACTCCTTTAGTTGCCAAAAATGCGCCTTGGGATGGTGGATTTGTGTGGAGCAAAGATAATTTGGGTAATCCTTGGGTTGGCCTTGCCTGCGAAGGCATTGGCGCTTCTACTTGGTTGCCTTGTAAAGATACCTGGGACGATGAGCCCGAGCAGGTAACGCTAAAACTTGAAGTGCCAAATAGCCTTGTAGGTGTGAGTAATGGGCGCTTGGTTCAAACCGAAAAAGGATATACCACCACTACCTACACTTGGGAAACTAAAAACCCTATTAACCATTATGGCATTACCATAAATGTGGGGGCTTATGTAAATTTTAAAGATGCCTTTGTGAGCGATTATAACGATACCTTAGACTTGGATTATTATGTGCTAAGCTATAATGAGAATATGGCGAGAACTCACTTTCAGCAAAGCAAAAGGATGCTTCAGGCATTTGAATCTTATTTTGGAAAGTATCCCTTTTACGAAGACGGTTATAAGTTGGTAGAAACGCCATATTGGGGCATGGAGCACCAGAGTTGTGTGGCTTATGGCAATAACTATGAGAACAACCAATTTGGTTTTGATTTTATCATTATTCATGAAAGTGGGCATGAGTGGTTTGCCAATAGCATAACAGCAAAAGACAAGGCAGATATGTGGATTCACGAGAGTTTTACAACCTACAGTGAAGCTTTGTATGTGGAGAAAGTTTTTGGTAACCCAAGGGCTATCCAGTATTTAATGGTTCAAAAAGAAAAGATAAAAAATGATGCGCCAATGATTGGCGTATATGGCACCAACCACAAGTTTAACGATAATGATATTTATTATAAAGGATCTTGGATTTTACATACGTTGCGCAGTATGATAGATAATGATACTTTGTGGTTTAATACCCTGAAGGATTTAAACACCCATTTCTACCATCAAACGGTAAGTACGAAGCAAGTAGAGTCCTTTTTAAGTAAGCGAACGCGTATGAATTTAAGTCCGTTTTTTGAGCAGTACTTACGCCACAAGGAGCTACCTGTACTGGAATATTTTATTATAAATAAAGATGGTTTAAACGAGTTGCATTATAGGTTAAAAAGTAAAGTTAGTACTTTGGAAATGCCTATTAAAGTTACACTAGCCAAAGAGTATTACGATTATGTTTATGCACATACCAAATGGCGAGTGATAGATTTACCTTATGAAGATGCTAGTAATTTTAAAATTGATGGACAGCATTTTTTAGTCAATGTAGAAAGGGTTGAACCTAGATAATAAGTTGGTCTCTGGTTTGCCCATAGGTTACATCAATAACGCCTGGCTCTAAAAAGAAATCGTGCGGGAAGCCCAATTCTATGGCCGAAACGGCATTGAGTTTTTCCATCCATTCGTTAGGAATCTGAATGTTAACGCTGCCTAAAACTTCTTCAAATTGTTGGGGTTTGGTTGAACCAATAATAGGAATAACTTTCTGGTTACGTTGCCTTGTCCATTGAATAGCAACTTGCGAAGGTGCGCAGCCTATGGCATTGGCAGCATCTACTACAACTTGCGCTATTTGTGAGCTTCTATCATTTAAGCGTTTAGAGGCTTCTGGCAATCTGCCTTTTTCTCCTTTTAGATATTTACCACTAAGCGCGCCACCTGCTAAGGGAGCCCATGGTGTTACTGTTAAATTAAAGGCCTTGGCCATAGGTAATAAATCGCGTTCTGCGGTTCTGTTAATAAGATTATATTCTATTTGCAAGCCAGCAAATCTTTGCCAGCCTCTAAGCTCTGCCATGGTATTGGCTTGTGCCACACGCCAAGCTGGGGTGTCGCTAATGCCTATGTATTGCACCATGCCCCTGTGTATTAAATCATTCATACCCATAAGCACTTCATCTAAAGGCGTTGTAAAATCCCAGATGTGTAACCAGAGTAAATCTATATAATCTGTGTTTAATCTTTTTAAGCTTTCTTGAACCGAGCGCATCATATTTTTACGATGATTCCCACTAAAATTTGGATCGCCATTTCTATCTTTTAAACCATACTTGGTGGCTACCACAAAATGGTCTCTATCTGCTTCAATAAATTTGCCGATAAATTTTTCTGAGGTGCCTTCTGTGTATCTGTTTGCCGTATCTATAAAATTACCACCTGCATTGGCGTAAACGTCGAAAACTGATTTTGAGGTAGCTTCATCGGCGCCCCAGCCCCATTCTGTGCCAAAGCCCATGGTTCCTAAACAAAGATCGGAAACGCGCAAACCTGTATGGCCAAATAATTGATATTTCATGTTTGTATTTTTTGCTAAGTTAGGGTATAATTGGTAATCCGCCACATTGTTATTATGATATCGCCCCTCTGGGGCTATTAATATTTCGCCCCTCTGGGGCTATTTATATGCAGCAACGTTGGGGCAAATTTTTTAGGATGGGTCAACATCTGCGTAAACAATAGCTGATTTAAATATCTTATCTTCTTGTAATTTTTTTAGGCACTTTTTTACCTGTAATTTAAGGGCAGGTAGTTGAGATGAATTTCTATTTACTTTAAGCAAAATTTCTTTGATGTAAAAATTTCTAATCTTACTCACATAAGGGCTAGATGGGCCCATAATAATCGCTTGCACTTCTTGGTCGAGCAGATTTTTTAGTTTTTGTGAAGCTTCTTCGGCTATGCGGTATTCGCGGTGTTTTACAACCAACTTTATGAGCCTAAAAAATGGGGGATAGGCAAACTTTTGTCGCTCTTCTAATTCTCTTTCTAGCAAAGGTTCATATTTATGTTGTTGCAATAGTTGTAATACATAATGGTTGGGCATGGTAGTTTGAATAATTACTTCTCCTTGTCCATGTTTTCTGCCCGCTCTTCCGCTCACTTGTAAAAGCATTTGCATGGCTCGTTCATGCGCTCTAAAGTCGGGGAATTGTAACAAGGAATCTGCATTAATTACGCCAACCAAACTCACATGTTCAAAATCTAGACCTTTACTCACCATCTGAGTGCCCACTAGAATATCGAATTGTCTTTCTTCAAAACTTCTAATAATTTCTTCATGACCATGTTTGCTTTTTGCGGCATCTAAATCTAGGCGTGCAATGCGGGCTTTGGTATACAATTCGCTAAGCTCATCTTCTATTTTTTCTGTGCCAGTACCTTTTAATACCATCTTTGGAGAACCGCAAGCGGTGCAGCTTTTGGGCATTCCCATAATGTAACCGCAATAATGACATTTTAGCGAATCTATGTATTTGTGGTAAGTTAAGCTGATATCGCAATTTTTACATTTAGGTACCCATTCGCAATTGGTACAACTTAAAAATGGGGCATAGCCTCTGCGGTTTTGAAACAAGATAATTTGTTCATTTTGGTTCAAAGCTTTTTCTATAGCTGTATGCAAAGTTAGGCCAATATCCTCTTTTAGCATTTGTTTGGTTCTGCGTTCCTCTGTTAGGTTGGCCATTTTAATATTAGGCAAAGCCACTTCGTGGTAACGTTTGTCCATTTTAACCCAAGCATACTTCTTTTGTTGCGCCATGTAATGCACTTCTAGAGAGGGAGTGGCCGAGCCTAAAATTGTTTTACAGCCATGCATTTTTGCCAGTACCATAGCGGCATCTCTGGCATGATAGCGTGGCGCAGGGTCTTGTTGTTTGTAAGAATTCTCATGTTCTTCATCTACAATTACCAATCCTAATTCTTGAAAAGGAAGGAAAAGGGAGCTGCGCGCACCAATCACAATTTTATACACGCCCTCTTTTACTTTATTCCAAATTTCAACACGCTCTTGGTCGTTGTATTTGCTATGATAAGAAATGCAATGTTCTCCAAAATATTTTCTAATACGCTTTATAATTTGGGAGGTAAGGGCAATTTCTGGTAGTAAAAATAAAACCTGTTTACCCTCTTGCAAAGCTTGTTCCATTAGCTTAACGTACACATGGGTTTTACCACTTCCTGTTACGCCTTGCAACAGCAGAATATCTTTATCGGCAAGTTGTTGGTTTATGGTTTCAACGGCTTCTACTTGGGCCGGGTTAAGTTCAAATAAAGCCTTATCTATTTGGTCTAATTGAAGTCTATCTACGCTTATTTCATAGGCCTCAAACACCTCTTTTTTAATGAGGGTTTGTAAAGGAGAACCGCTGCCTCCAGCCGTTTTAAGTAAAGTGGTCTTATCTATTAATGCGCCTTGTTGTTGCAGTTGCAAATAAGCCATCAATACTTGCAATTGTTTGGGTTGTTTTTCTAAGCTATCAAATAAACTTGCCAAAGCAGTTTCATTTTCGTAGGCGGGCATTAACCTAATGCAGGTAAGCATTTTTTGGCGGTACTTTTCTTCCAATTCTTCTCTAATGCGCACCATGCCTTTGGCTACCATACTTTTCAATAACGGAAAAACATTCTTGAGCCTAACAATATCACTTACTTCTTGTAAGGTAAGTTCGTGTTGCAATTCTAATGCTTCCCAAATTAGGTATTCTTTATCATCTAATGTAGTGCTATTAGGGTCAAAATTTTCATTGGCCTCAATGCGTGTAGCAGATTCTAGTTTTAGGCCAGAAGGCAGCGCTGCTTGCATTACATCGCCTAAGGTGCAGAGGTAATAGGTGCTAATCCACTCCCAAAATTTTAGATGATGTTCTTCTAAGATAGCTTTTTCATCTAGCACTCCATAAAGATATTTTGCCTCATAAGCTTTGGGAGGTTGGTGATGTATTTTAGCTATAAGGGCAGAATAAATTTTTCTTGAACCAAACTGAATTACTACTCGCTTGCCAATGGCAATGGCATCTTCCCAATCTTTAGGCACACGATAGGTGTAGGTTGCCTCTAGGTGCAAGGGTAGAATAACATCTACAAAGGTAGCTAAGTGTTCTTCTGTCATTTCCCTTATGCTGCAGGTATGTTTTCTAAAGTTGCCAGTAAGTATTTCCAGAATTTTTGAACCGATGATATTTGTACCATTTCATCTGGAGAGTGCGCGCCTCTTATGTTTGGACCAAAAGAAATCATTGGC
>VEQB01000043.1 GCA_018883485.1 Bacteroidota bacterium | reverse complement strand
AGCCATAGGTTTGCAGAACGGTTTATGCAATAATCCGGGCGCATTCCGTTTCAACTCATCAAGAATAGAAATCATGACAAAACAAACAATCTTATGGGCCGATGATGAGATTGACCTGTTAAAAGCTCACCTGATTTTTCTGACCGACAAGGGATACAGGGTTTTAACCGCTTCTAACGGCGCAGAGGCTCTTGAAATCATCAAAAAAGAAACGGTTGATGTGGTGCTGTTAGATGAAAATATGCCAGGCATTAGTGGTATTGAAACTTTGGCCCAGATAAAACAAATTAAGCCAGATATTCCCGTGGTAATGATTACCAAAAGTGAGGAGGAGCATATTATGGAGGATGCCATTGGAAATCAAATTGCAGACTACCTCATTAAACCAGTAAATAGCAGCCAAATCTTACTTTCGCTCAAAAGAATTTTAGATACCCGGCAATTGGTTACCGAAAAAACTGCTCAAAATTACCAGCAAGAATTTAGGCAAATGAGCATGGATTTGTATGATGTAAACAGTTTTGAAGGCTGGGTTAACATGTACAGAAAACTTGTTTATTGGGAGCTAGAGCTTGCTAAAACTGGCGAAACGGGAATGGATGAAATTTTGGCTATGCAAAAGCGTGACGCCAATAATGGTTGGATTAAATTTGTAAAGGAAAATTACCTTAAGTTCTTAAAGAAATCGGATGATGCCACACCAGCCATGAGCCATACTGTGGTAAATCGCAAAATTATTCCTTTGCTTAAAGATGCTACACCAACCTTTTTGGTATTGATAGACAACTTTCGTTACGACCAATGGAAGGTGGTTCAACAACAGTTAAACGAGTTATTTACCGTGGTAACAGATGAAATGTACATGACCATTTTGCCAACCACTACCCATTATGCCAGAAATAGCTTCTTTGCCGGGATGTTGCCAAGTGAAATTGAAAAACTTTATCCAAATCTTTGGGTAAATGAAGAAGATGAAGAAGGAAAGAACATACATGAAGAGGATTTATTAGGCAGACAATTGCAAAGAGCAGGTATAAATGATAAATTTAGCTATACCAAAATCACCAATTTAAATGCTGGTAAAGCCTTGGTAGATCAAGTACCCAACATGTGGGGCAATCCTCTAAACGTAGTGGTTTACAACTTCGTAGATATGCTAAGTCATGCCCGAACCGAAATGAATGTGATGAAGGAATTGGCAGAAGATGAGGCAGCCTACAGAAGCATAACCGCAAGTTGGTTCGAACATTCTCCATTATTTGAAGCCATTAAGAAAATGGCCAGTAAAAAATCTAGGATTATAATTACCACAGACCATGGAAGCATAAGGGTAGGAAATGCTGTTAAGGTAATTGGCGACAGAAGTACTAGCACCAACCTGCGTTATAAGCAAGGCAGAAACTTAAACTTTAATGAGAAAGAGGTCTTTCATGTTAAAAATCCGGCCGAAGCATTTTTACCAAAACAAAATGTAAGTACTTCTTATATTTTTGCCTTGGGAGAAGACTTTATGGTGTATCCTAACAATTACAATTACCATGTAAACATGTATACCAACTCGTTTCAACATGGTGGTGTAAGCATGGAAGAAATGTTGGTGCCATTTATTGTGTTAGAAACTAAATAGCTTAACTATAAATAAAGATGAAAAAAGTACTTTGGTTAGTGATATGTGTATTGGGCTTAACCCTATCTTCTTGCAAAAGCGAAAAAGACAAAACCTTTGACGACCCTTGCGGAGGTAAGGCTCCAGGCGGTGCTACAGGTTTATTGATGAGCCTACAGCAAGACAAGCAATTGGGACTTTCGGCGGTTGATCAAATTGAAGGCGACCCTACCAATTATCCAATTTTAGATTCGGCAAAATATCCAGAAGCATATGGGCATATTTACCGCATTACAAATACCATTTTAAACTCTGGAAAGGTATATTATAAAGATGAGTTTGCATGGCGCGTAAGAATCATAAAAGACGATAAAACCTTAAATGCTTTTTGCACACCGGGAGGTTATATTTATGTGTACACAGGCATAATCAAATACCTAGACAATGAAATGCAATTGGCAGGTGTTATGGGACATGAAATTGCCCACGCTGATCGCAGACATAGTGCCAATCAAATGTTGAAGCAATATGGTATTCAAGCATTGATACAAATTTTAACCAGTGGAACCACACAACAAATTGCGCAATTGGGTAGCCAATTATTAGCTTTAAAATTTAGCAGAACAGACGAAACTGAAGCAGATGATTATAGTGTTCGCTACCTTCTTGGAACAGAATACGACCCACAAGGTGCGAAGTATTTCTTCCAGAAAATTGGCGGTTCAACAACCACACCAGAGTTTTTAAGTACGCATCCCAATCCAGATAATAGAGTAGAAAATATAGAAGCAACTTGGACCTGCTTGGGCAGTGGTGGCAACAATGGTACTTTTGCAGATAGGTACCAAAGTTTTAAGAATAGTTTGCCTTAGATTTTGAGTTGAACCCTAAAGCCCAATGCGCTGTTGTAACCATTGAAGAAAGAATAATTTATACCCAAACTCATAATGCCTAATATCTCCGATAAGCGATAACCAGATTCATATATCAGGGGTTGCTTATCGGATTGCAAGGCATTAAAATACAATGCTTCTTTCCAATTGGTGAGGTTTAGGTAAGGCAAGTGTTTTAGTAACAAACGCTTAAATTGAAGTTGGGTATTAAAGACCAAAAATTGATCTGAAGCAGCAGAGGCATAATAGGTCAAATCTTGAAACCTAGGAAAAGCCTCACCATTATAAACAAAGGATTGATTGGCCATAAAATATTGTCTGTCGGGTTCAAACAAACGGGCTGCATTTAAAAACTTACCTGCATGTATGCTATATTTTAGGTTTACCCAATGCCAAGGGTTTACATTGTGCAAAATAAGTGCCTCTATTTTTTGAAACTGCAATTGCTTGTCCATTCCCATCGTATATTTCACCTTCACAAGTGGCCAACTATTTTTAAGGTATTGCTTCACATTATTACGCATTCTAAAAGTTTGAAATAGCCGGTATTCCAAGGCTGCACTCATTTGATAACTTTCGTGATTGGCAAATGCATCTCCAGGAAATGGTTTATTACTGGTATAATTTCTTTCCCCTTCTTTTTCTAAAAAGTAATCTAAATTCTCTAAGCTATAGCGATGTGCATAGGATGCAGTTGCAAGAGCAGAAAGCCCATTGGCCAGTTCATAATTTACCTTGGCTTCTACAAATTCGCTCATGTACCACTTAGAAAAGTTGTTACCCAAAGCAATCAATTGAAAGGCATCTACCAATGGCGAAATTCCTTGTGCATTATAATCCTTTAACCAAATGCCCGCTTTAAGAGCCAGCAAGCCTCTTTTTTCTGGCTTGAACCGATAACTAAATTCTCCCTGAGTTTGCGGAATAGCTCTAAACAATGGTATGCGGTAACTTTGGGTATAGCGCCATCTTTTATCTTTTGTATTACCCAAACTTAGTTGTCCTTCTAAGGCTATTCCCTCCACTGTATTAACATGTATAACTTGTAAAGGAGAGCTCACAGAAAAATAGTGTTTCCCATTTCTATAAGGAAAACTATCACCCATAAAAAGTATCTTTGAGAAGCTGATTTTAGCAGCGTTTTGCTTTCTGCCACTGCTATCTTTCTTCTCTTTACCTTCATTCAATTTTTTCTCTTCAAAGCTAGCCTGCTCTTCTTGCAACAAAGGAATAGGCCTAGCAGCCAACCAAAAACTACTATCCTTTTTAGTGGCTAAAGAATCTATAATTAATTCGCTGCTATCATTTACCATTGCCAATTGCTTGGTCTCCTTTTCAGATTCACGTTTCATGCGAGAAGCCAATAAAAGCATTTCGCGTTTACTCAACTCTTGCTTGCTTAGTAATACCTCAATTTTTTCTTGATTTTTAGTTTTGGTTACTTCTAGTTTAGTAGGTTTATTATTCTCTGCTAAGACTTCCTTTGCCGCTACCTTTAACCATTGATGGTCTACATTGGGGTTAAGCACCACCTTATAATTACTTACAGCGCATAGGTATCTAAAACTTCCTTTAATGCCCATAAATCCACCAGCAAATTCTATATCATAGGTAACAGGCATCCAAACCAAAGCCTCTTCTGGTAATTGTTTAAACGATATTTTAACCGAAGCAGTACCATTATTAGAATTAGAAACAAGTATGCAGCTATGCAGGCACCATAACTTTTCTACAACATATAAATAACCTTCATACACATCAGTACCTTTTCGGTTGGGAATAATTTTTATCTTATTTATCTCTCTTCCATTTTCATAAAAAGAGCCTTCTAATTTAAAGTCGTATACAGAAAAAGCTTGCGGAGACAATGGAGAAACCACTTCAGTATAACCCGTATTATAAATATTGCCCCTAACCATGGTCATGGGTTGTGGCGCCTCTTCAAAAGGCATAGAAGACTTTAAAGAAATTACCTTTTCTCTGTAGGTACTAGGTTGCGAAAAACTAATTTCATTCACACTTTCTGTAACATAAGCCTTGCCTACCTCAATCTTACTCGATTTTTCAAAAGCACCTTTTATAAGGCTGGGCACATGGGTTACCTTGCCTGTTCCTTTCACATAAACGCGAGCGTTATATTTTAAAACCTGCCTTCTATAGTAGGGAGCGGCCCCAATGGCTTTTCGCATAATGTACACTGCAGGGTCTATATTTTTTGTGGTAACCTCTACCTCTTTCAACTGGTAATTTTGTTCTTCAAGAACAACTTTTATTTCTAGGGGGTCTGAACCGATAGCAACTTCTTGTCGTTTGGTTTTATAATCTATACTACTAAAAACTAGTTGATGCTTGCCCTCGGGCAGTTTAAGTTTAAAGTGTCCATCTACATTTGAGTTAGCACCAATTTTGGCCGTTTCACAATAAATAGTAACATAAGGCAATGGCTCATTTTTAGCGTTTGTAATAAGCCCGCTTAAGGTTTGACCCAAAGCAAACATAGAACAAAGCAATAAAGAAAAAACAATAAAACACCGGTTTAAGATTTTGGCCATCATGTTACAAAAACGCTATTTGGTTCTAAAAGGGGTGTTGCAATTTATATTGTGCTAAAAACATCAGTTGAATAAAACTCACCTATTCCATAACCACCAATCAAAAACACATTTGCTCTTTCATAAAAAAAACGATTTTGGTATTTGGGGCCATCTGTTGAAGAAAATTCCATATATATTAAATCAAACTCCTCTTCAGTAAAAACTCTTTCTTGAACCAGCTGCATGGCAATTATAAAAAGTAGCCATGCTGTTTCGAGTTGGCCCATGATGTGGAATAGGTTCATTCTATATTGAAGTAAAATGTCGTCTATTTCATCTTCAAATTTTTGTAGGTCTATTTGTCGTTTAAAGTCTCCCAATTTATGGCACAAATTCGATGAGTTAGTTGGTTGAACACCCGCTTGATGAAAATATTCTTGAAAGAAAACTAAATAGCAAATTTGCTTCATTTCAACTGAGTAAGCAAAGCCTGTGGAATTATAGTTTTTAGGAAGCAGGCTGTATAGTACCTCAAATTCCCTTTCCAATTTTGATAAAATGTTCGAATTAAACATGACTTTCAATTCCTTGAAAGCTTGCTCAAATTCTTCTATTTTATAATGAAATCTTCTCATCTACGCTACCCTCTGTTTATACAAATGCTGTTGAAATTCTATAAAAAGTCTGCTGATATTTGCTACATCACCAAGAATATCTTTAGCGTCTTCAAGGGATTGGTATTTGTTGGTCAATAAAATTGGGAGCTTCTCTTGGTCGAGTTCTTCTACGCCTGTTTCAATGTATTTGCTTAATACAAATTCTATAAACTCCTTTTGCTTATTGTCTAGCAAAGCGAAGATGGTTGCCTGCGAAGTGGCTACACGCTCTTCACGTGTCATAGATTGATAGTTACCATTAAATACATACTCCAATACATCAAACAGGTCGCTTTTCTCCATATTTACTAAAGTTTGAACTATCAATAAATCTGATTTTGGAAAACCTGCTGCCTCTAATTTTTCTAATAGTGTTCTTCTTGTTAACGGATTGCTCCAAAGTGTCCGCAATTCATCTTCGCTTTTGAAAAGGTTTGGCAATTCGCCAAACAGATTATTTAAAAATTCTTCTGCTGAGATAGGTTTACCGTCTGCACTCCAAAATGAGGTAGAAATCATTGATTGGATTTCTCGTTCCTTACCATCTCGAAGCTTAATTTTTATCTTTTGCCTTCGATTACAGTTACAATTATATTCACCACAAATTTCACAAGGTGCTTTGGGTGCTTTTTCGCATATACAAGGACTTTGCCCGCAAACGTTGCAAGGTGCTTTGGGTGGTTTGGGTTCGCCTTCTGGTTCAGGGTCTATTGGTTCACCGTCCCATTCAGGGTCGGCAAAGTGGTGGTAAGCATCAACAAAATCGTAAATGGTAAAAAACTCTTTTCCATCAAACAACCGTGTGCCTCGACCTACAATTTGCTTAAACTCTATCATTGAGTTTACTGGCCGCATTAAAACAATGTTACGAATATTTCTTGCATCAACTCCTGTGGAGAGTTTTTGCGAAGTGGTTAAAATGGTCGGGATTGTTTTTTCATTGTCTTGAAACTCTCTTAAAAACTGTTCGCCTATTTCTCCATCGTTTGCCGTTACACGGACACAATAATTTGGGTCGGTGCTTTTCTTATACTGGTTTACCAAATCACGAACAGCCGCAGCGTGGTCTTGTGTAGCACAAAAAATAATTGCCTTTTCTTTTTGGTTGGCATCGTCCATATAAATCTGAACACGTTTTGCCTCTCTTGCCTTTATCTCAATTATTTTATTAAAGTCGGGTTCGGTGTAAATTCTACCTTCTTCAATTTCACCTTCCATTATTTGGTCATCACTTGTGTAGATATAATCGTCAAGCGTTGTCTTGATGCGTTTTACTTTAAATGGTGTAAGGAAACCATCGTTGATACCTTCTTTGAGAGAATATACATAAACAGGTTCGCCAAAATATTTGTAAGTATCTACATTGTCTTTGCGTTTTGGAGTGGCTGTTAAACCCAACTGAACTGCTGGCGAAAAATATTCTAAAATTCCTCTCCAGTTTCCTTCATCGTTAGCTCCACCACGGTGGCACTCGTCAATTATGATGAAATCAAAATAGTCTTTTGGGTATTGTCCAAAATTGTATTGTTCCGTAACAAATTCAACAATAGGTTCTGCTGCTAAAGAAACTGGTTCTGTTGGTTCTATTTTCTTTACCACTTTAACATTGGTCATAAAGGTTTGAAAGATGGTAAAGAAGATGCTTCCGTTTGTTGGCACACTTCCTTTTTTACTTATTTCTTTCGGGCTAATTCTAACCAAAGCATCTTCGGGAAATGCTGAAAAAGCATTGAAGGCTTGGTTGGCTAAAATGTTTCTGTCGGCTAAAAATAAAATTCGTGGTCTGCGGCTTCCATCACGTTTTAAATTCCAACGTGTTTGAAATAATTTCCACGCAATTTGAAAAGCAATAAATGTTTTTCCTGTGCCTGTGGCAAGGGTTAATAAAATGCGGTCTGCATTATTGGCAACAGCTTCTAAAGTATTGTTTACGGCAATTTCCTGATAATATCTTGCTCCTTTTGTTCCGCCAACATCTTCAAACGGAATGGCTGAAAATTTCTCTCTCCATTCATTTTGAACTGAAAAGGTTTTATTCCAAAGTTGTTCGGGTGTTAGATAATCGGCAACCAAACCTTCTGCACCTGTTTTCATACAGATGCTGTAAATTTCTTTTCCGTTGGTGCTGTATGTGGTTTCTAATTTTAATTTCTCTGCATATTGTTTGGCTTGTGCCACACCTTCGCCAACGCCTAAATCATCGCTTTTTGCTTCTACTACTGCCAGTTTAATTCCTTTGTAAACCAACACATAATCGGCAGTGAGTTTTTTTGCTCTTACGCCACCTGTTTGTATTTTACCTGCGGTAATATTGTATTCACGAAGGACTCTTGAGCCTTCTACAACGCCCCAACCACAAGCTTTTAGCTTTGGGTCTATGAGTTCTGCTCGGGTTTCTGCTTCGTTCATACTAATGCTATTGATGCTTTAAGTTCTCCACTAAATGCTTTTTGCAAAACTGCTTTTTTCAAATCTTCTATATCGTTAAGTTTCTTTAGATATATGATTTCTAATTTTTTTATCTCTGTTGAAAGGGTTCTAAATTTTTCAATGACTTTTTTCTGTTCCTCAACAGATTTAGGATACGAGAAAATCACTTGCTTTACTGCTGCACCGTTGAAATGTGGTTGTGCAGCACCTGATGATAAACTATTTGCTTGTTCCCAATAATATTTGGTTTTGGTAAAATGCCAATAGAGTTCATTTTCTATTTTTTCAAAGAACTTAATTCTGATAAGGTAGGAAGCAAAAACAGAAGGCTCATAGTTCTTGTAAAGAAGAACCTTTGCAAATGTTGCCCCTGTTCGTGCCATAAGTAAATCGTTATCTTGAATAAGAAAGCCCTCCGCTTCTTTTGAATATTTGATGTATTTTTTATCCTCTAATATAAGTTCACCATTCTTGTCAATGTCCGTAATCCTAACATATCTGTAATCTCCTTCGCCTGTTGATTTGTCAGTATATCCGTATTCTACATCTGCAATTTCTCCTAATGCTTTTTCTTCCCAGTCTTTACCTTTTTTTTCAAACACCCCTTGTAAATAACTTCCAAAAAGTTCTTTGGCATTTTTGAGATTTTGTTCGGCATTCGCTTTTGCCTTGGCTATAGCGGCAAAGGCTTCATCTAATATGGCTACGATGCGTTGTTGCTCGGGAAGGGATGGTAGGGGGATTTCAAAATTATTTATTTGCTCAGTGCTTAAATTTGGTTGTGCTGCACCTGCCGCAATTCTTAAACTCTCCTCAACTTTTGTAGAAAGATAAAAATATAGATATGGTTTTAGTATCTCCTTCTTAGGAATAAATTTACCTACACGTTGATTTAAGTAAAAAACCGTTTCACTATTATTTATTCCCAATTTACCCGTTGTAGCACCTGACATTGCAATAAGTAAATCACCTTGATAAACTTTGAACCTATCCAAATTCACTTTGTAATCTTTTGTTTCAAAGTATACGAGTTCTTTCGTGTCTATTTCATCATTTTGAATATTTGTTATACGCAAAATTGGTAATCCACTTTCTTTGTATGTTTTACTTTGAAAAGCAAATCCATTTTGAAAGTCGCAAACTTCCCCCAACTTCTTTATTTCCCAACCTTGTTTCATATCAGTTCCAAAATTGAGTTTAAAATATTTTGTACCGAGTGTTTATCCATTTTAGAGAAGGCAAACCATTTTTTGCCCAAGTCTTTTAAAGATGCTCCTAAATGATACACTTCTTTGTTGTCAATTATTAAAAAACGGTCGTGGCTTTGAGAAAATTGGGTCAAACCAAAATTACCATATTGCGCATTTGCTTTTTGTATATCTAAAGAAAGTTGCTTGCTTATGTTTTTGGTAAATATTTTAACCGCCACAGATTTTTCCTTTTTACTTAAATGCACCAAAGTACTTTCATCTACATAATTGTCTATGAGCATAATTGACTTCTTTGCCGAACGAATGATCTTAGACGCTAATTCATACGCATCAAATACCTGCCCCTCAAAAAACACCCCTTGTGTTGGAATGAGGTGAGAATTTATTTGAAGTCCAATTTCTTGAACTTTATTTTTCAGGCTTTCCAAATTATCTTCCAGACGATTCATTCTATTGTTAATAGAATAGCCCTTGAGTAAATATTCTTTCAAAATTTTGTTCGCCCATATTCTAAATTGAGTGCCTTGCTTTGAGTTTACCCGATAGCCTACTGATAGGATTGCATCAAGATTATAATATTCAATTTCTCGTTTTACCTTACGGCCAGACTCAATTTGAACTGTTGCATTTTTTGCAACAGTTGCCTCTTGGCTCAACTCTCCTTCGGCAAAAATATTTCGAAAATGCCTAGATATAACAGATTTATCTCTATCAAAAAGCTGAGCAATCTGATTGAGAGAAAGCCAAACAGTTTCATCCTCTATTTTTACTTCAATATGCTCAGCAAGTTCATTTGGGCGATATAGGATAATTTCGTCTTTCATCTTAAATCAGACTTTTAATAGATTCTAAAATTTCAGCACTTTCCATATCCAATGCTTTCATTTCTTCCAATATCTCGTTTGGTGAGCGAAGTCGAACCACGTCCTTTTTATTGGGGTTCTTAACGCTTAAATCCACTTCGGCTCCGCTCAGTGAACTTATCTCTACGGTCCAAGAATTTTCGCTTTCGGCAAAGGTTTTTTGAAGTTCAACAAATTCTGCCAAGTCGTTTTCATTGAGTGGGTTGGTTTTGCCTAGATTTCTACCAGGGTTTAACTGATAATACCACACCTTTTTGGTGGGCTTACCTTTTTCAAAAAACAAAACCACAGTCTTTACTCCCGCTCCTGTGAAGGTTCCACCCGGCAAATCCAACACGGTATGCAGGTTACAATTATCTAACAATTGTTTTCGCAATGCTACCGAAGCATTATCTGTATTGCTTAAAAAGGTATTCTTTATTACCACCGCAGCCTTACCGCCTGCTTTGAGAATTTTAATAAAGTGCTGTAAAAAGAGTGATGCCGTTTCGCCTGTTTTAATCGGGAAGTTCTGTTGCACCTCTGCTCTTTCTTTGCCCCCAAAGGGTGGGTTAGCTAACACCACATCATAGCGGTCTTTCTCTTGAATATCTGCCAAGTTCTCGGCAAGGGTATTGGTATGGATGATATTAGGTGCTTCTACCCCATGTAAAATTAGGTTCATCACACCTAAAATATAGGCTAAGGATTTTTTCTCTTTGCCATAAAAGCTTTGCTTCTGCAAGATTTCAGTTTCCTTGCTGCTAAGCGATTTACTCGACTTTAAAAAGTTAAAGGCCTCACACAAGAAACCAGCAGACCCACATGCCCCATCATAAATTTTTTCGCCAATCTTGGGATTAACCACTTTTACAATGGCGGTAATAAGGGGTCTGGGTGTATAATATTCGCCACCATTGCGGCCAGCATTTCCCATGTTCTTAATCTTGTCCTCATATAGATGGCTCATTTCGTGCTTCTCAGCGTGGGTGCGGAAACGCAGTTCGTCAATACGGTTGATGACCTCACGCAAATTATAGCCACTTTGGATGCGGTTTTTCAGTTCACTAAAAATCTCACCAATCTTGTATTCAATGGTGTCGGCACTCTCGGCACTTGACTTAAACTTTTTGAGGTAAGGAAAGAGCTGGTTGTTTACAAAATCTAATAAATCATCCCCAGTGAGTGCGTTATGGTCTACTTTACCATCTGCCAATTTAGGTGCAGCCCAAT
>VEQB01000042.1 GCA_018883485.1 Bacteroidota bacterium | reverse complement strand
TTCAGTTTTTATTTGATACACATGATAGTGGGTATCCTATTATTTTTGGTGAAAATGAACCAAATCGTTACTCTAATATTGATGGAAACAATCGAATTAATGCGATTTATCATTTTATGGATAAACCATTTGAAATCTTTCCAGAATATCTAAATGATATGATCGAAAAGATTCAATCTTTTAAATGGACACTTGAAATTACAAATAAAGTAATTAATTTGTTTAAAACAAGTTCATATGAGGATATGATGAATTTTAAATATAATCGATTTTTTAGAGAAAAAGGAGAATCGGAACTATATGATAGTCATCTAAAAATCCTAGCAGATGATTTTGAAGACCATATAGAAACTCTCTATAAAAAACTAACATTAAAAGAAAAAGATAGATTTGATACCCATATACACGCCATAAGCAGTAACAGGACTTGGGTCTCCGCCACCGCCCATGCTTTCTGGCAAACCAACAACATGATCGGTTTCCATATTCACATACTCCATATCTTTGGTGGTAGTATTAACATCTTCGGCTGTAATATACTTTCCATTCAAATTTTCTACAAAACGACCAAACTTGCGCATTAAAGCTTCTGTTTTAATCTTAGTAGCATCACCAATAATTACCGCCTTGGCTCCTCCTAAATTAAGTCCAGAAATAGCAGCCTTGTATGTCATTCCTCTAGAAAGACGCATTACATCATTAATGGCTTCTGCATCATTCTTATAATTCCAAACACGTGTACCCCCGAGGCCTGGGCCCAAAACAGTATTGTGAATGGCAATGATAGCCTTTAGGCCAGTAGCATTGTCGTTACAAAAAACAATTTGCTCGTGGTCGTAGGTTGCTAACAAGCTAAAAATCTCCTGGTTCTCCATAATTTAGTATTAAAGGGGTTCAAAAATTTGTGGCGCAAAAGTAGGGTTATTTTTCGTTTTTCAAGGTGCATTTTAGGGATCCCCTAAATTGTAGCCAGATTTGAGTTAATTTGCAGCTTTATAGCAATTGTGAAACCACTGCGTTACCTAAGAAAGTATTTTTACAAATACCGAGTAAGACTTTTACTGGGTGTTTTATTTGTGGCCAGCTCTAACCTTTTTGCCATTTTCCCTGCCCAGCAGGTTAGGGATGCCATAGATTTAATAAAGGAACGCTTGGGAAGTTTAAATGACTTAGAAGGTGAAGATCGCCAAATGATTATAGACCAAATTGGGCATGAAGTGCTGTATTTTGCCTTCTTGGTAATTGGCTTTGCTATTCTTAGGGGTATTTTTATGTACCTCATGCGCCAAACCATAATAGTAATGAGCCGGCATATCGAATACGATTTAAAGAATGAGATTTACAACCATTATCAAAAATTGGATCAAGGCTTTTACCGCGCCAACCGTACAGGCGATCTTATGGCACGCATTAGCGAGGATGTAAGCAGAGTAAGGATGTACACAGGGCCTGCTATAATGTATGCCATAAATTTGGTAGTAACCATTGTGTTGGTGCTAACTGTAATGTTTACAGTAAACGTGCGCTTAACTTGGTTAGTAATTTTACCCTTACCCTTCCTTAGTTATTTAATTTTTAGAGTTAATAATTTAATACACCACAAGAGTGATAAAATTCAAGAACAATTGTCGAACCTAACCTCCTTTGCACAAGAAGCCTTTTCTGGAATACGTGTTATTAAATCATTTGCAGCCGAAAAAGAAAACTATACTTGGTTCAAAAAGGAAACAGAGGATTACCGAGTAAAGCAAATGGATCTTGCAAAAGTGGATGCTATTTTTTTTCCGCTAATGGTTTTCTTAACCGGCTTAAGTGCAATTATTACTGTATATGCAGGTGGCATGGAAGTACTGGCTGGTAGGGCAAGCATTGGAAATATTGCCGAGTTTATTATGTATGTGCACCTGCTTACTTGGCCTGTAACTAGTTTAGGTTATACCACCAGTCTTATCCAGAGGGCAGCAGCCTCTCAACAGCGCATCAATGAATTTCTTAAAACCAAGCCAAATCTAAATTCTGAAGAAACTGGGTACCAAGAATTTGAAGAATGTATTACATTTCGAAATGTTTCCTTTACTTACCCAGGCAAAAAAATACCTGCCTTATTTAATATTTCTCTAAAAATAGACAAGGGCAGTACCTTTGCGATTTTAGGAAATACAGGCTCGGGAAAAACAACCTTAGTGCAACTGCTTTTAAGAGTAATGGACCCAAGTGGCGGCGAACTTTTTATTGATCAAACACCTTTACCAAATGTTAACCTAAAGGTATGGAAAAAACGGATTGGCTATGTACCGCAAGATGTATTTTTATTTAGTGATACCATAGCAGGAAATATTGCATTTGGGCAAATAGAAAAGGTTGCAGAAACCAACCATAAAGTTATAAATGCTGCTAAAATGGCTGCAATTCACAGTAATATTGAAGAATTTAAGGAAGGCTACCAAACAAGAGTGGGCGAAAGAGGGATAACCCTAAGTGGAGGGCAAAAACAACGTGTGGCCATGGCTAGAGCATTTATTAAAGAGCCAGAGATTTTAATTTTAGACGATTGCCTGAGCGCCTTGGATACAAAAACGGAAGCTCAAATATTAGAAAATTTAGAAACGCTTAAAGTAGGGAAAACTACCATAATTGTGAGTCATAGAGCCTCCTCTGTGAAAGCAGCAGACCATATTATTGTGCTGAACCAAGGAGAAATTATGGAACAAGGTACGCATCAAGAATTAATAGACAAAAAGGGCTTATATAAAGAAATTTTCGAAAAACAAACTAAAGATGATTTGGTTTGATTTCTGTGAGGTTTTATTGTTTTTAAACCAATAAAAAAAAATGTTTTGAAATGAATAGGCGAACCTATATTTTGCCACCACAATAAGCCATAATGCATGGAAGATTACAATAAAAACGAAAGTCAAGAAATATTCTCAAAGAAAATAAGAGCTGGTAAAAGAACTTACTTTTTCGATGTAAAATCTACAAGGGCCAAAGATTACTTTATTACCATTACCGAAAGTAAAAAATCTTTTGAGGATGGCAATTATGTAAAACATAAAATCTTTCTTTACAAGGAAGATTTTAACAAATTTTTAGAGGCGCTAAACGAAACTATTGGCCACATAAAATCAGATTTAATGCCCGATTACAATTTTGACGAATTTAGGCCAGATAATTTTGACCATGCAGAAGATGAGACATTTATATCCGAAAAATCCTAAAATGAAAGATTAATAATTTGTTATTAAGATATACCTATATTTGCGAACCTTAAACTAGAAATAATATGAAAAAGTTAATTAAATCAATGTTCATGCTTACAGCTTTAAGCACGGCATTACTAATGACCTCTTGCGGAGATGATGCAAAAACTCCAGATCCAGAATCTGCAGCGCCAACTGTAACATTAAATAATGATGTAAAAACTGGTTTCATTTCTTTATCTACAGATTCTGTAACCTTAAGCATAGTAGCAAGTGCAGATGTGGATCGCAAAATTAAGAAAATTACTATTACGCGTGCGGTTTCTGGCCAAGCTACGGCCACACTCAGCGACAAAGCATATAATGCTAAGGATGTAGTAACTAGCGAAATTGATGTGGTTGGAGCATTAAACATTAATGAGGATGATAAAATTACATACGCTGTAACCGTGAAGGATGATAAAGATAAAACTACAACTAAAACTTATGAGTTAACAGTTGCAAGTATGGCAACCTCGGGTCAAATTATATTAGGTGCACCTAGCAATACCACTAATGAATATCGTTTTTACGGTGTTGCTGATAATTTCCGCAGATACCGCGCTGGCGCCACGGGGGCAGATTTAGCAAAAAACAACGCTGCTAAGATTGATTTCGTTTATTTCTACAATTCGGCAGGTGCTGTATTAAATGCTATCTATTCTCCAGATTTTGCCTTCGGCGCTGGTACTGGTTGGAACGCCGAAATTGCAACTTGGCCTTCAAAGAATAAAACTATTTTTAAAGTGGCTTCTATCACACCTGCGGCATTTAACGCTTTAAATAGTGTTCAATTCTTAACTGAATTAGATTATATAGATTTTACTGTAGGTGGGTTAGATAGAATAGCTAATCTTTCTGCAAACACTGTTTTAGCTTACAAAGCATCTAATGGTAAAAGGGGGTTAATCCTTGTGGTAGCATCCTCTGTTAGTGCAACCGGACAAATTACATTTGTAACAAAAGCAGAATTGTAAGAACAATTTAATATTAACTTTAAAGGCCGTTTCATTAGAAACGGCCTTTTTTTTATATTTACCACATGAAGAAAATTGCTGTATTTACCTCTGGAGGAGATTCTCCTGGAATGAATGCCTGTGTGCGCGCTGCAGTTAGAACTGCTATTTACAACAATGTTGAAGTAGTTGGCATTATGCAAGGCTACAAAGGAATGATTGAAGGAGGTGAAAATTTTGTTCCCCTAACCTCTAGGTCTGTTGGAAATATCATTCAACGTGGTGGCACCATTTTAAAATCATCTCGCAGCAAAGAATTTATGACGGCAGAGGGCAGAAAAAAAGCAAATGATAATCTTGTGGCACATGGCATTGAAGGTATAGTTTGCATTGGTGGAAACGGTACTTTCACGGGTGCAGAAATTTTTTATAATGAATACGGTATTCCTTCTGTTGGTGCACCTGGTACCATAGATAATGATTTATATGGAACAGACCTAACTATTGGCTTTGATACAGCTATAAATACTGCCGTAGATGCTATAGATAAAATTAGAGACACCGCAGATAGTCATGGCAGAGCATTTTTTGTGGAAGTAATGGGAAGAGATGCTGGTTTTATTGCTTTGGCTGCAACTATTGCTGGTGGCGCAGAGGTTGCCATGCTGCCAGAAATTAAAGAAGACCATTCCAAAATTGTGGAATTTTTTAAAGGTAGAGCCAATAGTAAAAAATCTTTCTCTATTATCATAGTAGCCGAAGGTAATTTTGAAGGAGGTGCCACTGCCATTTCAAACATTTTAAACAAAGAAATCCCAGGCTTTGAATCTAGGGTAGTAATCCTTGGGCATATTCAACGTGGCGGCTCTCCAACTGCTTACGATAGGGTGCTGGCCTCCAAACTTGGCTATGGCGCTGTTAATGCCCTACTTGCTGGTGAAAAAAATAAAATGGCAGGTTTAATTAATAATGTAATTACGCTTACTCCATTTAACGATGCCATTAATAAAAAGAAAAGCCTCAATGCCGACCTTTTGAATATGGTGGAGATATTTAATACCTAAACTAAAATTCTCATACAGCTGCACCGCAATTATTCCGCTGTTGGCTGTTGGCCATTGGCTTTTGGCAGGATTTGCTTATAGGCAAAATTCCCCTTATGAGTTAAAGTCGTTCAAAAAGTTTAATTTCACATTCTTTAATACTTAATTGGATCAAGAATGTATAAAATATTAACCAGTATGAGAAGATTAACAATACTAGTTGCAATTCACTTATTGCAGCCTTTCTTAACTTCTGCACAAGATGCTTTAGTATTCCAAAAACCGAGTAAAGAGATATTAGAACTGGCAGACTATACAAAAGCTCCCAGCGTATCCATAGATGCAAAGGCACAAAACATGCTATTTATGTATCGCAATACTTACAAAACTTTAGAAGAGCTAAACCAAGAGGAACTTAAACTTGGAGGCTTACGCATTAATCCAATAACCAACATTGCAAGTGCAACAAACTATATCCATAAATTATCGCTACGTTCAACTACTTCAAGCAGCGAAAAATTAATAGAAGGCATGCCAGAAAATGCCAAAATAAGTGGCATTACTTGGTCGCCAAACCAACAAAAAATTGCTTTTCTAAATACTAATGCCAATTCGGTAGATTTATGGGTAATTGATGTAGCAAGCGCTACTGCAAAGAAAATTAGTAAACAACCTTTAAATGCAAACACTGGGCAAGCATACAGTTGGTTTCCCAATAGCAAGTCTATTTTAGTAAAAACTATACCAGCCAATAAAGCAGCCCTACTAGATACAAAAAATCATTTGCCTCTTGGCCCCACTGTTTCCAATAGTGCAGAAACTAAATCACAAAATCGCACCTATCAAGATTTACTTAAGAACCCAACTGATGAATTAAATTTTGAACGCATACTCAATGCCGAGCTACACATACTTGATTTGGATGGGAATGATAAGCTTTTTAAGAAAGGTGAACTATTTGTAGAAGAAAGAATTTCACCAGATGGAAACTACATCTTGCTAACAACAATAGAAAAACCGTTTTCATATATTGTTCCCTACAACCGTTTTCCTATGCGTACTATAGTGTATGAAACAGAAAGTGGTGAGCTTGTTAAAGAAATTAATTTTTCTCCCTTAAATGAAGTGATGGCAAAAGGGTTTATGGCAGTAAAAAGAGGAAAAAGAAATATAGATTGGAGAAGCGACAAAGCAGCTAGCCTCTATTACGTAGAAGCACTTGACGAAGGAAATCCGGAAAAAAAGGTAGCCTTTAGAGATGAAGTTTTTGAATGGGTAGCTCCTTTTACAACGCCTGCTAAATCAATATTAAAAACACCGCAACGCTTTGCAGGCATTATTTGGGCAAATGATAGTGTAGCCATAGTAAATGATACCTGGTATGATACTAGAAACAGAAAAACCTATCTGTTTGACCCAAGCAATACTCAAGTAAATCCTAAAGTAATTTACGATCGCAATTACCAAGATTTGTATGCCGACCCAGGCAATTTTGTTACAGAAAAAAATAAATTTGGCAGGCTTGTATTAACTATAAAAAATAATGTAGCGTATTTAATAGGAGAAGGCTACACAGATAAAGGACAATTTCCATTTATAGATGCGATTGATTTTAAAACACTCAAAACAAAACGCCTATATGAAAGCACATATACAACCAAGCAGGAGAATATTATTGATATTACAAATATAGACCAACTCAAAATATTGGTTCTTATTCAATCTAAAAATGAATATCCAAATTACTTTATCAAAAGCATAAAAAAGAAGCCAACTCTTACTCAGGTTACAAACTTTGAAAACCCCTTTAAAAGCTTAGAAAACGTAGGTAAAGAACTAATAAAGTATAAGCGCAAAGATGGCATAGAACTATCGGGAACGCTTTATTTACCCGCAGGTTATGACAAAACAAAAAAGCAAAAATTACCTCTTTTAATTTGGGCCTATCCAAGAGAGTTTAAAGATAAAAATACTGCAGGACAAATAAATACAAATCCAAATGAATTTACCTTTCCAAACTATGGCTCATTTGTATATTGGGTAACAAAAGGTTATGCTGTTTTAGACGATGCTGCATTTCCAATTATTGGAGAAGGCGATAAAGAGCCTAATGATAATTTTCTATCTCAGCTAACAGATAATGCCGAAGCGGCTATTAATGCTTTAGATAATTTGGGTTATATAGACCGCACAAAGGTTGCAGTTGGAGGACATTCTTATGGCGCATTTATGACAGCCAATCTATTAACTCACACTAAACTTTTTGCCTGCGGTATTGCCCGCAGTGGTGCCTATAACCGCACTTTAACACCATTTGGCTTTCAAAGCGAACAAAGAAACTATTGGGAAATTCCTTCTATTTACAATGACATGTCGCCCTTTATGAACGCAGAAAAAATGAAAACTCCAATGCTATTGGTACATGGCGAAGCAGATAATAACCCAGGCACCTTTACCTTGCAAACAGAGCGTTATTTTCAAGCCTTGAAAGGATTAGGTGCCCCAGTGCGTATGGTACTATTGCCTAAGGAGGCCCATGGTTATGTTGCAAGAGAAAACATACTTCATTTATTATGGGAACAAGAACAGTTCCTAGAAAAACATTTAAAAGCAGGAAATTAAATTCTAAAACATTTTAGAAGCCTTAATGACAAAGAATATCTGCCTGTATTTGCTCCACCTTTATTTTGGGACTAACATAAGGAATACCTAGGTTGAGTCCGCGTAACAAAAACAATACAGCAATTAAAATTGCAAAATAGGGACTTAAAGCATTGAGGCGAGAGCGCACAGATTGAGAAAGAAATTGACCTATTATAGAAACACCAAACATCACAGGAAATGTACCTGCACCAAAACAAGCCATAAAAAGTGCGCCATCTAAAGCATTTTGCGTAACGCTTGCTCCTACTAAGGCTAAATATACAAAGCCACAAGGCAACAAACCATTTAACAAACCAATCACAAAAAGAGAAAATGGGTGCGTATTTCCCATGAGTTTACTAAACCAACCTTTACCTAACCATTTAAAAGGTTGCACAGATAAGAAACGCCAACCCATTAATTGAAAAATAGCCCATGCAAATATAAAAACAGCAGCGCCAATGCTAAGACTCTGCTGTATGCCTGCCATTTTAAGGCCTGAACCAAATAAGCCCAAAAACAAACCAAGAAGAGAATAAGTGAAAATACGACCAAAATTATAGAGCAATCTGCTAAGGTAGAATCCTAAACCAGTTAGATTTTTTGAAGGCAAAGCAAAGGCAATTGGCCCACACATACCAGCGCAGTGAAAACTACCAAATAGCCCTGTTAAAAAGGCTGTAAGAAACAACATTAACGATCAATTTTTTTATCCATATGGAATTGCTCTCCATATAAAGTCCAACTAAACTTTAAATTCCATCTTCCTCTCTCCAAATCGCGCATGGGGAATTGAAATACTTTTTTTGCCGGAATTCTTAACATTACTTCTATATCTTTTTTCTTATCCGAAGGGCGATAAAAAAGTAACTTACCTTCTGTAATATCGGCAGACGATCTATTGATTAAAATCAATGTTTGGTAGCCACTATCATCATTAACTACATTAAGAACAATCATAGAATCGATACCTGCACTGTTGTCTATTTCCTTTTGATAGTTTAAGCCCTTTTCATAATAATTGTCTTCCACCATGGGCACATCGGTTTGCATAATACGTACACTAAGGTAGATAATAAACCCCATGAATAGCAGGGCAAAGAATACCAATTTAGTTCCCCAATTTATTTTCATTTAATACCTCCTTTATAAACAGGACCATTGAATTTAGATTTCATTTCTTCTATAAGTTTACCATTGCTCAATACTTGAATTTTTATTGGCGTATTAATTTTTTCAATTGCACTCGGTTCAAACAATAAAAAGAAACTTACCTTGGCTACGCTTTCTTTGTGTACAACTACATTGTTTCCTTCTACCATTCGTATTTCGCCTTTCACAGGTTCAATAAGTTTAAGTTCTATTGGCAATTCCTCAAATGTTTTATTTACAAACTCTATTGAATACAAATTACTTATTTTACCATCTGCTTGCTTTTGAAACAACATACCCGGGGTGCGAAGTAAGGTAGTTTCTACTTGCTTACGCGTAGCTAATAAGTAAATAAAAACACTCAATAAAGCTAACAAAACTAAACCATAGGCGCCGTTTCTCAAATTTAATTTTAGTTTGGTACCTTCATTAATATTGTTGAGGGATGCAAATCTAACCAAACCCTTGGGTTTTTCTATCTTTACCATCACCTCATCACAAGCGTCGATACAAGCAGTACAATTGATACACTCTAGTTGAGTTCCATTTCTAATATCAATACCTGTAGGGCAAACATTTACACATAACTTACAATCTATACAATCTCCTATAGGCGCTAAATCTTCAGATTTTTTAAGCTTTCCTCTAGGCTCACCACGTACAAAATCATAGGCAACTACCATGGAGTTTTTATCTAGCATAAGCCCTTGTAACCTGCCATAAGGACAAATGAAGATACACACTAACTCTCTTAAAGAAGAGAATACAAAATAAAACACGGTAGTAAAAATTGCCAAAGCAGCAAATTTCCCAACATGAGCTAAAGGTCCATCGTGCACCAATAGTTTTAGCTCATCAATTCCAATAACATAACCTAAAAATGTATTGGCTATTACAAAAGATAAAATCCAAAAAAGAGTATGCTTAACTGCGCGCTTCGCAATTTTTTCTGTATTCCATTCCTGAGTAGCTAATTTCCTTTGTTGCCCACTATCCCCATCAATAAAGTATTCTATTTTTCTGAAGAGCATTTCCATAAATATGGTTTGCGGGCAGGCCCAACCACACCAAACTCTACCAAATAGCACCGTAAAAAGCACAATGAATAAAATAAAGGAAAGCATTAATAAGGCAAAGAGATTTAAGTCTTGAGGCCAAAACACCATGCCAAAAATAATGAACTTTCGTTCGAGCACATTTAACAGTAAAAGCGGCCTACCATTGAGCTTTAGAAAAGGGCCAGCAAACATGAGCACCATTAAGAACCAAGCAAACCAAGTGCGGTAATTATAATAATTACCCTTTGGCTTTTTAGGGTAAATCCAAAGACGTTTACCCTTTTTATCTACGTTAGAAAGTTCGTCTCTAAAATGATCTTGGTCTAATGCATGTGCGTTTTTCATTCTTTGTACTAATTCATTGCCGTAGCAGCGGTAGCAGAAGAATCAGTAGTTGCAGGTGCAGCTCCTCCTTCCAATACACCTTGTGCCTCTTTAGGTTTAGCTGGTGTAGTGCCTTGTAATGATTTTACATAACTTGCCAATTCTTCAATTTGCTTACCAGTGAAGGTATTCTGCCAAGCTATCATTCCTTTGGCAGCAACACCGTACTTAATAGTTTTAAAAATAGATTTTACATCGCCCCCATGTATCCAATAAGCATCTGTTAAGTTAGGTCCTACAGCGCCGCCTCCATCATTAACATGGCAAACAGCACACTTCTCTTGGTACATTTTCTCACCATTGCTTAAAGCAGTTTTATCAGTTAATAAGGTTACACTATTTTCATCAATTAAATTACCTGCTTTAGCAAGATAAGCAGCAACTTCTGCTTTAGATTCTGCTACCTCGGTAATATACTCTTCATCCTGCAATTGACCACTTTTAAAAACATGGTAATTGAGTATGTATAAAATACCCACTACTATAGTGGTATAAAAAATAAAGTTGAACCAGGGAGGTGTCGGATTATCTAATTCTTTAATACCATCATAATCCTCATCGAGTTCTAGCTCTTCTTCACTCTTTTCAGTTTTTACTGGTTGTGTTTTATTAAATCTAAAATCAAATAATGCCATTTTTTATATTATATTTTTTTCATCAGAGGTCCATAGTAATCTACCACTTTCAATTAAAATAGAAGCCGTAGAACCAACTGAATCTATTGAGGCCGTAACACCAGATGATGTAGCAGAATATATCAAGCAAAACAAAGCACAAGTTGAACGCAACAAAGCCGGCGAGGGTTACGCAAAATCAAACAACCACTGAGCTTGGGGCCATCCCCCCTTCCTTTGATCCACAGGGCGGGGTGATGGGGCAGAGGCCCGTGGGAAGACCAACGGGTGAGCGCTACTGGTATACTCCCGACTTTGTCAATATACTCAAGGTTAGAGGCGATTCCACAA
>VEQB01000392.1 GCA_018883485.1 Bacteroidota bacterium | reverse complement strand
CTCTCCCTTTAAAGACAGTAAGCGGATATTTGAAGTTTTTAAATTATTAGGTAGTTCAATTGAAATTTCATTTTTGGCTGGATTAGGATAAACCTTCAAAATGGAATTGGTTTCAGAAATATCATTTGTAGAGGTACTTGGTTCAAACCGTAAAATTCTTGTTTGATAAGCTTGCATGGGTAAATTAAGACTAAAAAAAGAACCCGTTGCGCTAACTAAAAAACTTGAGTCGCTAATTACGTCTTTTATGTTAAAGGTTCCACTTGTTCCATTTTCTTTACTAAATGAAAATTGAACGGAAGGCATGATTTGAGCACTCGTATTAACCATTACAATTATATCTTGGTTAAGGGTACTTCTTTGGTAAATAAATACTTCATTATTTGTTCCAATAAGGCTTTTATAATTGCCTTTGTGCAAGGCTTCGTGGTTATTTCTAAAATGTATAAGTTTCCTATAATGGTTAAATATAGAATTTGGATCAGCGCTAAGCGTGCTTACATTATATTGTGGATAATTAGAATTTAAGGTGCGCCAAGGCATTACAGTTGAAAATCCTGCAAAGTTATTTGCCTGCCATTGCATAGGTTTCCTAATATCCTCATCTGGTTTAGCACCCAACATGGCTATTTCTTCGCCATAATACAGCCAAGGAGTGCCTGGTTGTGTAAGTAAAAGGCTTGCAACTGCCTTTAATTTATTTTGGTTATTGTTATATAAGTTGGCAATTCTATTTTGGTCGTGGTTAGTAATAAAATTGGCAAAATCATAATTTTCCAAAGCATATTTTAAGGCAGTTTTTGATTCGAAAGGATTGGCAGTATTTACGGCATTGATATTTCCACCGGCTACCCCAAATTCAAAGCATTGGTCAAATTTTGGCGCATATTGTTTAATGATATCTTGCGGGTCCCATACTTCTGCTACTAAATAAGTATTTGGATTCCAGCTTTTGCAACTGTCTTTAAAAGTTTGCCAAAAGGCTAAAGTACTTGGGTGGTGTTTAAGGGTGTTTTCATCTTCATATAAATAAGTAACTGCGTCTAATCTAAATCCATCTACACCAATTTCTTTGATCCAAAATTTGGCAATATCAAAAATACTATCTCTAACAGGTTTATAATTAAAGTTTAAATCTGGCATTCCACTCCAAAAAACTCCGTAATAATATTGGTTATTTTTACTATGCCAAACTTGTTGTCCCCAAGGGCCAGTAGCGTTAAGCGGGGTATTTTCCCATCTATAAAAATTTCTATAAAAACTGTCGTTGGCTGCAGATTTAACAAACCAAGGATGCTGTGTAGAGGTGTGGTTAAGTACTAAGTCTATGATAACTTTTATACCTCTTTGGTGAGCGGCCTCAAGCATTTCCTTAAATTCATCCATGGTGCCATAATCTGGATTAACAGCTTTATATTGGGTAACATCATAGCCATGGTAGGAAGGTGATGGCTGAATGGGCATGAGCCAAACGAGCTGAATACCCAAATCTGTATAAGTAGCAGAATCTCCGTCGTTAAGGTAATTTAACCTACTGTGCAAGCCATTAAAATCACCCTTTCCATCTGCATTAAAATCTTGAAAGCTTCGCACAAAAATTTCATAGCCAGTTGCTTTTTGCCACCATTGTTGCGCTTTAATTTTTGCAGTAAATACAATCAATAGTGCAAAAAGCAGGAATAGATTTTTCATCTGATAAGTTAAGTAAAAGGATGCTTATAAAAACCTTGGATCTGTTTCCATTACATGCCCGCATTTTTTGCAGGTGCGCAAATCTTCAGAGCCATAATACTCTTTGAACCTAGGTTGAAAGTCGGTCTCTATATTGTCTTGCTCAAAATAGGTTTCGTGCAATTTGTTATTGCACTTTTCGCAGAACCACAATAGCCCGTCTTTAAAATTTGTACCTTTTCTTACACGTTCAATTACTAGGCCAATAGAGCCTTCAGACCTGCCAGGAGAATGAGGTGTTTTAGCCGGACAAAGAAACATGTCTCCAGGGCCTAAATGAATAGGAACGGCGTTTCCATCTTCTTGAATTTTAATGGTTATATTCCCTTCTAATTGGTAAAATAATTCTTCAGTTTCATTGTAGTGGTAATCTTTACGTGCATTGGGTCCGCCCACAATCATAACTATATAATCTGTTCCCTCGGGAAACAAATTTTTATTGGCAACGGGAGGCTTTAATAAATGGCGATTTTCTTTAATCCAAAGTTGTAGGTTGAAGGGTTTGCGGATTGACATATGCGTTATGAGTTATGCGTTGCAAGTTACGAATTTGATTAAGTATTTCAATTAGCTATTTTAAAGGAGAAACTCGTGTGGTTTTAACGTATCGTTTTTTATAATAAGGCGATTCCAAGGTATCAATTCTAACCCCATCGCTAGTGCTAGAGTGAATGAATTTAACGGGTTCACCTTTTTCACTAATTACAATTCCAACATGTCCAATTCCGCCTCTTTTACTATTGCGCCCTCTAAAGAAAATTAGGTCACCTTTTTTGATTTGCGATCTAGAAACTTCTATCCCAACCAAACTTTGTGCTGCAGAAGAATGAGGTAGTTTCACTCCAAATTTTTTGTAAACCATCATGGTATAAC
>VEQB01000391.1 GCA_018883485.1 Bacteroidota bacterium | reverse complement strand
TCCCTGATGTAATCGTATTTGATAACAAATCTACTTTCATGGAGGGATCTAAATTTGAATGGCATTTTGGTGATGGATTCAAGAAAACATTTTTTGCTCCAGCGCACAAGTACATGGATATTGATTCATTTACAGTAAAATGTATAGGAATCTCCCCTCAAGGTTGTAAAGATTCTTTGGTTAAAGAAAAATACATTTCAATCCAAATTAGCCCGATTTCAAAATTTGAAATAGAAAATAAGAAAGTATTAATTCCAGGATTTAAAATTAATTTCACAAATCTTTCGACTATCGCTAAAGATTATGTTTGGTCTTTTGGTGATAGTACAACTTCAACACAGAGAAACCCTACAAAAATCTATCTGACTGGGGGATCAAAATTGGTTCAACTTACTATTTCAGACACCACTCAAGGATGTTTCGACACCTATTACGACTCCCTATTTTTGTTAGGGCCAACGGTTTATTGCAGTGCGAGGTTTGAAGTTGGGTTTGATACAACTACTCCTTTTCAATTTTCTATTTTAAACACAAGTTTTGTAAGACCAAACTCCACTTATCTATGGAGCTTTGGAGATGGTGAAAGCTCTAACTTATTAGCGCCTTCTCACACCTATGCTACTTTTGGTTCCTATCTTGTTTGTCTTACAGTTTCTGATTCATTATGTACCAGCACTTTTTGTGATTCTGTAGGGATGGATTCTTCGGGTACCTTGCTTAAACAAGGTAAGTTTGGATTTGTAACTTTAAATCGTATCACCATATTACCTAGCACTGGTTTTACTGCAGTTAATTCAGATTTGGAGTATAGTGTTTATCCAAATCCTACCAGTAATCTTGTTACAATTGAGTTGAACCAAAAGAACTCATCACAAGTTAAACTTATCCTTACAGATCTTTCTGGGAAAATATTACTGAATAAGGAAGTGCAAGCACCTTCTGGTTTGTGGAGTGAAAGTATTTGAAGGGTTTAAAAAAGTTAAGTTGGTTAGGAACTAAATAGCAATTAAAAATTTTGGGAATTGCAATTATTAAACGTTTAAGGAATTTCTGATTTTGAATTAAATTTTTTGGATAGATAAGCTGTAATCTTTTTTTTTCTTATTGAGGTAAATAAAATTGGGAATTGATTTTTAATTCTGGAAAAATGTCTTAAATTTGTTGACAAATGTCTAAATTATGAAATCAGCAAAGCCATCAGCAACCTACCAATTAGACCAAGAAATTGTTAGTTTTCTTAAAGAGAACTCAGGTGTTTATCATATCAAAGGTGCTAAGGTTCCTCTCAATTTTCAGAGCTTTCTCTCAGATAAGATGCTTATTATATCAGCTATTCGTGCGGGTATTCCTTATTCTTTGTTTCACACTATTCAGGCGTGCACACCTTTTACAGAAACAGATTGGGCCAATTTTTTAGATATTTCAACCAAATCATTGCAGCGTTATAAGGTGGCTAGTAACTTTTTATTTAGACCAATCCATTCAGAAAAAATACTAGAAATGGCCGAAGTTACACAAGCAGGCTTAGAGGTATTTGGCAACCTTAATTCGCTAAAGCTTTGGTTAAATACGCCAAACTTTGCTCTAGGTAGTTATTTACCCCTAGAACTTCTTAAAGATTCTTATGGCAAAGAGTTGGTATTGGCAGAGCTTATGCGTATCAATCACGGCATTTTTGCCTAGTTAGTATGGAGGTTTTTAGGCTCGCTAGATTAAAATATGCATTGCCACTTTCTGGAAAGGGTGCTGCCTTAAAAGGAGGAAGATGGAACGCTGCCGGCACAGAATTAATTTATACCGCTGCTAATAGGTCGCTAGCCATGGCAGAAGTGGCGGTTCATTTAACCTTGGCCACTTTGCCAAGTGATTATGTAATGGTAACCATTAACATTCCTAGCAAGGTTTCGCGTTTTCAACTAAGTGAAGAAATGCTTCCTCCAAATTGGAAAGAATTTCCTTGTCCGGTTGCTACCCAAGCGGTAGGCGATAGGTTTGTTAAAGAAAATAAATACTGCCTACTTCTAATTCCTTCAGCTATAACGCAAGGCGATTTCAATGTGCTTATCAATCCTAATCACGCTCATTTTAAGCAAATACAAGTGAAGGAAGTAGTTGGATTTCCTATAGATAAGCGAATGGTGCGGTAACAATCTGCATTATAAGGCAAGGTTTACTTGTTACCTTTCATTCATGGCCTCATTAATATTTGATACGTTTGAAAAATTATGCTTTCGTCTATCCGAAAAAATGAACCTTAATCGTTTAGAATTAATATAATATTGGTCATTTTCGGGTTGTTTTAATTTCGCATTTATGGATTCAAAGTTAAGTATTGAAAAATTACCTGATATCTCGATTAGAAAGAGTGCAACAAACAAGGCTGTATCTTTACAGAGCTAGGAAACTTTTTGTAACTTAATTGAAAAAAAATCATTTCCTGCTTTTGTATATGTACAAAGCTTTTTATTGAACTTATGTATGATTGTAACGCCCCCCTAAACAATCGGACAGGATTATTACTAAATTTGAGTAATCATGTTAGCAGAAAAACCAAGAAAAAACAAAGAAGAGAAGCTTCAAATTCTAAAAGAAGCCTCACAAAATGGAGTT
>VEQB01000390.1 GCA_018883485.1 Bacteroidota bacterium | reverse complement strand
ATGTGGACCACCGATTACAAACTTACCTGTTGGATTAATATGGTATTTAATTTTGTCATTAAATAAATGTGCGAATTTCTTGTATTTAGTTTTTACACGTGGAATTAAAATCTTGATGATATCTTCTTTAATTTTAGCCAACATCTTAGCTTCTTTATCAAAATCATCGTGTTGTGTAGACAATACAATAGCGTCTATCCGAATCGGATTATTGTTATCATCGTATTCTAAAGTTACCTGAGATTTTGCATCTGGACGTAAATACTTAATCGCTTTGTTTTCGCGTCGTAAGGCAGCTAATTCAATTAAGATTTTGTGAGCCAAATCTAAGGCTAATGGCATATAGTCTTCTGTTTCGTTTGAAGCATACCCAAACATCATACCTTGGTCGCCAGCACCCTGATCTTGTTTTTTCTTACGATCTACACCCTGGTTAATATCAGCAGATTGCTCATGAATAGCAGATAAAATACCACATGAGTTGGCTTCGAACATGTACTCGCTTTTGGTATATCCAATTTTACGAATAACACCGCGGGCAATTTCTTGCACATCTAAATAAGATTTTGATTTTACTTCTCCAGCCAATACAACCTGACCCGTTGTAACGAGTGTTTCACAAGCTACTTTCGACTCTGGGTCGAAGGCTAAAAAGTTATCAATAAGGGCGTCCGAAATTTGGTCGGCAACTTTGTCTGGGTGACCTTCACTAACAGACTCTGAGGTGAATAAATAAGCCATTTCTATTATAATTTTTAATTAGTGGTTTCAATTTAGCATTAATCAAACTTTGAGGACTCTCCTTGTTTATAAAGGTTGAACGTTATTTGACGAGAAGGTCCGCATTGTTTTTCCACCGTAGTGTTCGGCCCGGTTGGCATCCCGCAAAAGCGGAATTCTTAATGCACTGCAAAAGTATGCCAATATTGGAAAAAACAAAGCAATTGAAAAAAAACCTTAGGATAGTAGAAATATTAACTTTCAAATAATTGGCTAAGACCCTTTATTGTAAGATCCTCCGCTTTTGTAGGAAGCATTCCTTATATTAAGAGATAAAGAAAAATAGAACATTTGAGAGCTATTCACATTTCCATATTTCTTAGTGCCATCTGTAGTAGTATAATTTGTATTATAAAAATCCTCTAAATAATACTTAAACTTAATATTTGCACCTCCTTTAAAATTTACACCCACAAAAACGCTTGGGAGGAAAAGGTTAGTTCTTGCGCTAAACCAAGCTCTGTCTTTTTGCGATTGCTTTACATCATCTTTAAAGAATTTTTCTTTGTAATGAAAAGCGAGTTCTGCCTCGCCACCTGCAAATAAATAGGTGTCATTACCCAAGTCGCCAATTTTGATAGCAAGTGGCACACCAACGGTATATTGCCTTCTTTTTACTTTATTAAAACTATCTGCAGAGGTTGAAGTAAAACCCACATTCCTAAGCGCTAAACCCGAATAAATCCCTACATTATTAGTAAAATCAAAATGCTGATAGCCTCCTACATGAAAAAAGCAGGTAAAACGAACTGGTGTATTTACTGCAGCGTTGTTAATTTTATAATCTGCAAATGAAAATATTAACTCACCAGAGGAAGTTGAATACGTTTTTGTTTGGGCTCTTAGTTCTGAAATTCCTAAAACAAAAAATAAAATTAAGGGTACAAGTTTTTTCATTGGGTTAAAATTGTTTTAACAAAGGTAAAATATTTGTCAATATTTCTTGCTCATTACCATTAAAATTTGCTTGCTCATAAAACTGTCTGAAATCTTTTTTGTAAGCACCATTAAGGCAAAGGAAATTTGCCAACTCTGCAGCTGGGTTGGCTAACCTAGAATTAGTGCTTAGCATGGCATTAAATAGATGAGGAAGTAAGCTTTGGTTATAAGTTCCGGTTGATTTAATTACTAAAAATGCATTGTTTCTTGTTCTAAACTCAAAGGCTGGAGAGGCATAAGCTATTAATTCCTTTTCCATGTTTTGCTTATCTAATCCATTTAACAAGGCCAATTCTATTCGCTTAAAATCAATGGCATGGTTCATTCCAGAAATACTAGTTATTTGGGTTAAATAATCAGTTAGCTTCTCGGGATTTGCCATGGCAAGCTTGTCTATAGCAGTTTTTATAACATCAAAACTTGGGTCTTTCAAACCTGCTTCAAACAAATCTAAAAAGGATTTCTTTGGTGGTAATTGTTGCAATAAATGAGCACGCACTGCCGACTTTGGTTGTTGCATTAACCCTCTTAAGAAACTTACCGAAGTTGCATTATTATCATTTGCCAATTGCGAAATCCCTTCATTTAACATGCTTTGATGGCGTTCTCTTTTTAGCACCTCATGCAGCACTTCGCGTTTCTTGTCTAACTCAATTTTCCTTAATCCAACTAAAGCGTCGTAACGGTCTAATAGATGTTGCGCCTTTTCTACTTGTTCTTGTAACTCTTCAAACTTCTTCTCAAAGGTTAATTGTTTCATCACATTAGAATTGGGATCAAACAAAACAAAGGCAATTTTTTTCTTGCCCCTATTAGGAATCTTAACTACCTCAAAAGCTTCATCTACCATTTCCATAATGCTGTCTTTGGTTCCATCTGTATAATGCACCTCTATGGC
>VEQB01000389.1 GCA_018883485.1 Bacteroidota bacterium | reverse complement strand
ATTATATGGCGGGTCGATGCAAACACATTTAACTTTCCCTGCATAAGTAGGAAGTAATGCCTTCAACGCTTTTAGGTTATCGCCTTGTATAATTAGGTTGTCGTGCAAAGAAACTTTGTCGGTCAAACTCAATTCTTTTTTCGGCAACAATTGATGATACTTTACCGCCAAGTGGTGGTTTTGCACAAATGTTTTTCCTTTAAAATGTATTGTTGGCATATCGTTAGTTCAGTTTAGCAATTATCGTGTTGTAAAGATTTATAAATTCATCGTTTGTTCCATCAAACCAAGTCATTCGCAATTCATCGAAAGTTAAATTGCAATAATGATGTTCAGCAACTTTGCTTCCTCCTAAATGTCCTCTAATTCCGCTATCAGGATAGCTTTTGCAGAAGTTTTTAGCATGGTCGAAATCTGTGAAAGTAATAACAGAACCAGGAACAAGTCTATGCAATGCCGTTGGATGGATATAGTTTTCTAAAAGTCGCTTTTGAGAAATTGCAAAATCAGTTCCATTTGTTAAGCCATAATCAACAAGATTTGTTTCGTTTGGCGAAACTGCCGTTGCATTGTCTTTGTCACTATCAAGAAAAATGAAGAACGGTTTTTCAAGTTTTGTAAAAAGGTCAAGATTTACCCAATGCTTTACACCACCACAACCACCAATAGGAATAATGTTTATGCTTAATTCTTCAAAAGTCTGTGGAATTAAGCCGTTTTGTTTATAAAGATTTGCTTTGTGATGCATTGCGTTTGCATCATCAATTCCTTCAACAAGAAACAACAGCCTTGAAGTGGAGAATAAAGGTGTAAATGTATTGTCGGGCTTTATTCCTAAATCCTTAGCCAGTTCCTTGTAATCAATACCAGTTTGATTTACCGTGTAAACATTGGCTGGCTTAGAAATGTGAATGATGTTATTTCGTTTTGTATTTCCAACAATGGTTGGCGAATGTGTTGATGTAATTACTTGATAACCGTTATCGGTTAACAAATTCAATTTATCAAATAAACTGTCTTGGGCAGATGGATGTAAAAACGTTTCGGGTTCTTCAAAACCGAAAATAATTTGTTGTGTTCCGTTTGTCCTTTGAGTTTCCGCTAAATACTCAAAGTAAGACATCATTGTTATTCTTCTAAAACCATCACCTCTTGAACTTAACGGAATGTTATTACCGTTTGCAGTGCTTACAAAAGATGTTGAAATTAATTTGCTCCAATCAAACTCAACCTTCGGTTCAACTCTTTCGGTAGATTTTAAAACATCATTAATTTTATCAGTTACTTTTTGAAGCACTCCGCCAAGTTGAGTTTTAATGGTTTCTTCCATTTCGTCAGTATCAACTTCGTCTTGGATTAGCTTAAACGCCATATCCTTAAAATATTTCTGAATTGTTGCATCTGTATCAGAAAGGGAAGTGTCTGCTTTAAAATATTGGAATGATGGCAATGCTTTTTTAATGGCATCACCAATCGCTTTTAATTTTGTTGTTCCTGAACTTGGTATTTCTTCGTATTCATAAGTAAATGCAATATTATTTTGTTGATTAAATTCCCTTAGCTTTTCTCGTTTCTCAACATTATTGAAAGCATCACCGTTTCCTTTTGCAGTTGCAATTGCGTTTGCAGTGCATTGAGCAATTAATTGTTGTTCGGTTTTGAAAATAAAATCACTTGTTCCGTTATATTTTTTTCTAACGATTGAAGTCTTTGGTTTAGCAACATTTGTATCTGTAACGTTCCAAGTCTTTTTCCAAACTAAATGATTGTCTTGATTAGTTAATTCTTCGGCTTCAATTGTTGTCGGTATTTCTTCACCAAGCAAGTATTGTTCGTTTTGACAATCAAAGAAGAGTTCAACAGAAATAATATTGTCTGTTGCTTGAACATTATAATCTGACCTTGTAAGATTTGTTTCGTTGAGAGAAGCATCTATTGCTTTGAGAATAGTAGATTTTCCAGCATCATTTTGTCCTACGATGCAATTAAACAAATCAAAATTAACGGTGATTGAACCGTTAATTCCTCTGTAGTTAGTTATGATTGCTTTTCTTAAAATCATTTTTTGCTTTTACTTTTTTGATACTTTACTTTTTCTTCCGCTACCTGCAATGCTTTTAAAGCCACTTGTTCGTCTGCAACCTCATAAACCAACTTGTCCGAAAGCCAAGAAACAAGCAAATCACTTTCTTTAATTTTAAAATACTCTGCAAGTTTCACAACCTGTTCTCGGGTCGCATTTCTTTGTCCTCGTTCTATTTTGCTTAAAATAGCTTGGTCTATGTCAAGAAATGCAGCAACTGTCCGCAAGGGTAATTCCTTTTCTTCTCGTAGTTTTCTTATCGTTTCTCCTAAGTTGTCCATTTTGAACAAAAGTGTTTTGACTATTCGTGTCAAAAATATAAAATGAATTCTGAAATGCTCTAAAAAAGTGTTCAAAGTTTTCAACAGATTACCAATGTCAGGCGGGTAGGCAAAATTGGCTCTTTTGGGGTTTGCTTTTGTGTCGGCTTGTGCGGTGGGGCAAACAACAAATGTGCCAATGTGGGCAGGCATAAAATTACGGATGGCTGTCAATATTTTTTACAGTTGTTGCCGTGTCCGCTGCATCTCCTTACGC
>VEQB01000041.1 GCA_018883485.1 Bacteroidota bacterium | reverse complement strand
GTTCTTGCCTTTTACTATCCCAGAAGCATAAACAGATTGGGTAATGGGTTTATAACTGGCATAAAAAACTTCCTTCTTTTTATTACATGCAGCAATAAAAAAGATAATTAAGCCCGCCAAAAATAAATTGTACTTCAATAGCGTCCTAAACGTTTAAAAAAGGAAGGGAAGTTTTTTCCTCAGAGTTACCTTTGAGGTGCAACAAAAACTTAAACCCCTTCCAGATGGTAAATTTAACATTGTTTTCTCAAATTATTTCAAAATTAGACCGTTCAAAATTCAACAAACTGGTTGATAAAGGTGAAGCAGACAAGCACAACAAGGGTTTTAACAGTTGGACCCATTTGGTTTCAATGTTATTTTGTCAGTTTGCAAAGAGTCAATCTGTAAGGGATATTAGCAATGGCTTGCGTTCTGCAACTGGTAATTTAAACCACCTTGGTATTCAGAAAGCGCCCTCAAAGTCTACCATCAGCTATCAAAATAAACATCGAGACTACCATTTGTTTAAAGATTATTATTATCAACTGCTTGGAAGTTTAGGACAGCAAGCAGGTTTTAAGCAGGTAAAGTTTAAAATAAAATCGAAAATATTTCTTCTTGATTCAACCACTATTAGTTTAAGTCTTTCTTTATTTGATTGGGCTAAATACAAAACAGCTAAGGGTGCTGTAAAAATGCATACACTACTTGATTATGATGGGAACTTGCCCGCCTATATCAATATTACTGATGGCAAAACAGCTGATAATAAAGGCGCATACGATATTCCATTATTAAAGGGAAGTGTGATTGTTGCAGATCGATTTTACAATGATTTTCCACTGTTAAATATCTGGGACAGCAGCGGAGTATATTTTGTTGTGAGGCATAAAGAAAACCTACTTTTCAAATCTATTAAGGAAAATCCATTACCAGAAAATAAGCATCAGCATATCCTTAAGGATGAAATAATCGAATTAACTGGAGTTCAATCAATAGGCAAATACCCAAAGCAATTGAGGAGGGTAACTATTTGGGACGATAAAAATCAGCAAGTAATTGAGCTCATCACTAATCAATTCAAGTGGACTGCAAATACTATCGGAGAGCTTTATAAAAGTAGATGGCAGATTGAAATATTCTTCCGAGAGATAAAGCAATTGTTACATATTAAATCCTTTATTGGGACATCTGAGAACGCTGTTATGATACAAATATGGACGGCATTGATAACGATTCTAATCCTAAAGGCATTAAAAGCAATGGCTAAGTATTGCTGGCATTTATCAAATTTAGTAGCATTTATTCGATTGAATTTATTTGTAAAAATTAACCTGCAACAATGGGTAGATAAACCATTTGAGGACTCTGAGCATTCACCTCATCAAAATCAATTACAGGGGGTGCTTTTTTGAAAACTCTTTTTTAAACTTGGAAATGCCAGTAAAATCAAGGAACTTGCTTTTAATTAAAATTATTTAGGACACTATTGGTATTGAACATATTTATTATTTCAATAAGTGGTGATATCTCAAAAAATCCAGACGGAAGTGCCAGTTTGTCGAAAAATTGGTTTAATGTGGGACTCAATGCAAACTTAGGGTGTGATTTAGGTATAACCGATACAAGACGACTTGATAAAAAATGAGTAAAAATACATTGATAGGATTGTTTATTGCTTTTGGACTATTGTCTGTTATATTATTTGTTTTTATGATATTCAAATCCAATAAAAATACAAAATCAGAATTTGCAAATGAATTCTACTACAGACCCCTGAAATCTAAGATAATCGAAAAATGGATTGATAAATCCAATCATAATGCACATGTTATTTCCTGGGAGGATATAGAAACAAAGGAGAGAAAAAAAATACACTGTAATACATCAGGTTTGTCTTTCGATAAATTGTGGGATGTTGCTGTTATTGGTGATATATTATTTAAGGATGAAAGAACTTTGTTAGTAACTGTCGTAAAAGGTGATAGTACAAGTATTGATCTTTTTGTTTATGATGTTCATCACTATATCAATGATACCTTACTAAACCATAATTAGTTTTGTATTTTAATGCTAGCTAGGACTTAATGAGAAATGAGATTTCCTTCTTTGACTCAAATAGAAATCTAAAATTGAACTAATTAAGTTAATTAATGTTAATAACATAAGTGAGAATCTAACATTGACACTGTTCTTCAAATAAAACCCAATTACCAATAATACTGTGTTTAAAATTAACTGATGATAAAAGGCAATTCTGGAGAAAACGGTGAAATTGACCACCTTTTCGTGGAATAAACTGACCACCCAGAGCGGTTAAATTGAGCAGGTAATTTCGGAGTAAATTGACCACTGGAAAAAAAAGCAAGTTTATGCTAATTTAAAAGCTGTAAAGAGAGTTTCTTTGTTAATTAACCAAGTAAAACTCTATGGCAATTAAATCAATTAGAGATTAAACCACTAAACTTCGCCAGTTAGTAATTTCATTTTTTGCCGACAATTTGGGTGGTCAATTTGCCCCGAAATATTATGGTTAGTTAAACCGCGTTTACCACACTACTTTATCAGATATTAATTTTTGGAGCAATTATATTAGGTATAGATATTTATCAAAGAGTTTTTTAAGTTTTCATAAGCGCAATTTAATTACATCAATGGCTGTTTTGCTTTTTAGAAGTATGCACCCCCTAAAGTACACTTAAAAATATAGAAATCAATTGTGTCCTTTAGCGCATGAAATACACAAAGGAGATTATGTTGCAGCATTTTTCGCAATGGCAGCAAAGCTAGTTGAATGACGCGTGGATTGAATGGGTGTTAACCCCCTTCAATATAACTTTCTGACAAATTAAACTTCACACGAAATGAACGACTATTTACGCTCATTCTGTTGGGACCGAAATTTAAGTCAAAGGAAAATATAATAGGTAAATAATAATTTTCTTTTAATTCTAAAAATCTATTTGTTCTATCAATATAGATTTTTGGATTTCTACTATTGAGTCTTTGGCTCTTTTCCATAGTGAATAATTCACAAATTGTGGTATCTAAATTTTGTTTAAGTTGAATGCAAATTATTACATAATTTGTGTCGTATTTTTGTTTATTATTTGTAATTTCTTCATTAATTAATTCAACAACTTTTTCAGGGAATTTATAACAAATTATATTATTTTTATTTTGACAAAATGTGGTATTTGCATCAAATAATGCAAATACTGTTAATATTAAAATTAGTTTTTTCATTTCTTTAATTAATGATTTAATAGTTACATCCCCCTGATTGTTCAAGAGCATCTTTACCTAAATTAAAATTTCCATTTTTTGTGCCAATTTGTCTTAATGTACATATATTATTTGTTGGTGTACGATTTGGATTTGCCCTATGTACAGCACCTATTCCGCCAGTAACTACATCTACCATTTCAATATCCCATGCATCAACTGCGTATCCAGGGATTTTATCATTTTCAGCGGTTTCCAAATCTCCATCAGAAACCGATGATTTATTTGTAGTGTGTTCTGTTCGTTTAATTATCTGTCCATTTTCAATTCTCGTTTTTGTAGACTTTTCATCTAATAATGGATGCCCATGCAATGTTCCAATTAATACTTTTCCTTTGTGACTCGCATCATAGGATTTCTTTTCTGGAGGATAACATCTATCCGAAGTGCCAGTACCTTCTGGATCTATTTCAGAGTAAATTAAAGCTTTATCTGGGTCAAAGATTATAATCATTACATGTTCTTTTCCTGTACTAAATGTTGCGTTAGCAATGAATAATGCATTCGTTCGGATATCGTCGGAAATTACTATTTCTCTTCCCCCATGAATATTTGTTATCTGAGCTTTTTTAAATTCATCTTCCGAATCAACAACCCTCATTACTCCATTATCATCTCCAAAGCTTCCAATGTATAGTCCCTTTCGATTATAATAATCATCATCTCCATTAGGGTCGATTTTAACTATTGGCTTATTATCAAAGGCATCATAAGAACTTCGTTCAGGTTTTCTCACAGGATCCACATTCCACCTTCTGCCCAATCTTCCATCATACATCCAATACTCTGCACTAGTTATGCTAGGGTTTAGCTCAGTTTCTTTCTCTTGGCCATTGAAGGAGAATCTATATCCAATCTTATAACCCAAAAATTGGGCACGATTACCAGAAAAATTGGCTGTTCTAGCTAATGAAGGCATTATCAAATATAAAACTATTTGAATTAATTATTGAATTCCCACGGGAACATACAAAGCAAGTGTAGGGTTTATGAGCTTAAGTTTGTTTAAAACGGACATTCGTTTTATATTTGGATAATATATCGTTAAAATGGAAACCATTCTTATTCAAATTCATGATGTTAAAGCATACAAGCTTCTTGAAGATTTGGAAGACTTAAACATCCTTAAGGTTTTGAAAAAAAACTTAGCACCAACTCAAAAACTTTCTGAAAAATATGCTGGTAAATTAACCTCAGATGTAGTTGATGAACTTCACAATTATGTAACTCAAAGCCGCAAGGAGTGGAACAATCCAACTATCTAATCGATACAAATTCGGTAATTGATTTTCTCGGCAATAAATTTCCAGCTTCAGGAATGAATTTTATTAGTAGGGTAGTCGATGAGATTCCTAAAGTTTCTGTAATTACTAAGATTGAAGTTTTGGGATTTAATACTACTGATGCTAATCAAACATTACTTATAAATTTTATGAATGATGCAACAATATTGGAATTAACAAATAATGTTGTGGAAATTTGTATTGAGCTTCGAAAAAAATATAAAATCAAATTACCAGATGCCATAATTGCCGCCACTGCAATTGCATATGATCTTATAATAATAACTCGTAATTTGTCTGATTTTAATAAAATAGCAGAAGTTAAAACAATTAATCCTCATTCCTTTGGTAATTTAAAGTGATTTCTAGTAAAGTAAGGTGCAATAAAAAATTGCTTTAATTTCTTCAAATTGATGCAAAATGCTCCGATTTACTTCACCCAATGTATCACTATTGTTTCACCTCGAGCACCGAAGCCTTGGCGCAGGTGCTCTACTAACAATGCCTACAAGCCATTTAGTTCGAATCCCGCTCTTCGCCCTCGCTCACCGAAGCTTCAGCGAAGGTGAGCTTTCAAATTAAAGCCTGATTTTACGAAGTAGAGTCAGGCTTTTTTTTGCTTCTAACAGCTAGCTTCTGGCCTTTGGCAAGATTTGTTTACATGCAAAATCACCCTTCTCATAGCACAAGTAATCGTTTTAACTTGAGGCCAACGGCCTCCCTTCGTGTCTTAAAACTGTAGTAAACACAAAATTTATCTTGGTGCTCTTTGTGTTAAACTTTTGCCTTCTATGAATCGCTGCGCTGGTACTCGCTTATGGTATGAAATTCAACGGAAGGAAAATCGTTTTTAGATAGGGTAACATTCCATTCTGTTTCTGCTAAAAAAACAGGATGCTGGTATTTATCATAAGCAATGGCATGCGCCTTACGTTGCAAAAATTGTTGAAATTCTGCTTTGTTATCGCTGGTAACCCAAAATGCCTTGTAATAACGCAAGGGCGCAAAACTACATTTGGCGCCATATTCATGCTCTAACCTAAACTTTATAACCTCAAACTGCAAATCTCCAACGGTACCCACAATTTTGCGATTCCCTGGATTTTGAATAAAAAGTTGCGCTACGCCTTCTTCACTTAACTGACTAATACCTTTCTCTAGTTGTTTGGTCTTCATTGGATCTTTATTCTCCAACTCTTTAAAGATTTCTGGAGAGAAACTTGGAATGCCTTTAAACTGAATTTTTTCGCCCTCCGTTAAGGTGTCACCAATTTTAAAGTTGCCACTATCGTATAACCCAATTACATCTCCAGGATATGCTTCACTGGTTAATATTTTCTCATTGGCCATAAAAGTAGTTGGATTGGCAAATCTCAAATTTTTACCTGTGCGGGTATGGGTATAAAACTTATTGCGTTCAAACTTGCCAGAGCATACTCTAAAAAAAGCTATTCTATCGCGATGATTGGGGTCAAGGTTGGCATGAATTTTAAAAATAAAGCCACTTAATTTTTCTTCCTCTGGGTTTACCATTCTTTCTCCGGCTTGGCGAGGCAAGGGAGAAGGCGCAATTTCTAAGAAGGTCTCTAATACTTCTTGCACACCAAAATTATTTATGGCTGAACCAAAAAATACTGGCGCTAAAAAGCCACTGCGGTATAAATCTAAATCAAAGGGCTCATATAAACCTTCTATTAATTCAACATCCTCGCGCAATTTTTTAATGTCTTTTAGGGGAAGGTATTTCTCAATTTCATCGCTTTGAATATCGCTTAAATTAATATTTTCATCTGCCAATGTTTGCTTGTTAGATTCAAATAAATTGAGCTGTTTGCGATACAAATTATAAACCCCCTTAAAGTTAGAACCTTGGTTAATTGGCCAAGATAAAGGGCGTGTATGTATGTTTAACTTCTTTTCAATTTCCTCTAAAACATCAAAAGGGTCGCGGCCTTCACGGTCGAGTTTGTTAATAAAAATAATTACTGGGGTATTGCGCATTCTGCAAACGCCCATTAATCTTTCTGTTTGTTCTTCCACACCCTTTACACTATCTACCACTAAGATTACACTATCTACAGCAGTAAGTGTTCTGTAGGTATCCTCTGCAAAGTCTTTATGGCCGGGGGTATCTAAAATGTTTACACGTTTTCCAAGGTATTCAAAAGTCATAACCGAAGTAGCCACAGAAATTCCTCTCTGCTTTTCAATCTCCATAAAATCGGAAGTTGAGGTTTTTTTAATCTTATTACTTTTAACGGCCCCGGCTACTTGAATAGCTCCACCAAATAACAATAATTTCTCGGTAAGCGTAGTTTTTCCAGCATCGGGATGGGATATAATGGCAAAGGTTTTACGCTTTTGTATTTCTTCTGTTAACGACATAAAGCCGCGAAGATAAGGGTTGTATCGGATTTTGGGAGGAAGCATTTGTTTATGTCGTGGTTTTTTACCGCAGATTTGCCCAGATTTTTATATAAAGGTTTGATTGTACTTGGGCTCAATTTATCACTTTTCATTTGCTCCATAGGAGTAACATCATAATAGAAAGATTGATTGACCCATTTTTTCAGCTCCATAGGAGCGATATTATTCAATCCAATCAAATATCATTATTACACATTTTTATTTTATATCGCCCCGCTGGGGCTGGTTCATTTCCCCGCTACAATTTTAATTTCTTCTATTACGATGCTGCCCCGCTGGGGCTCAATTTATCACTTTTCATTTGCTCCATAGGAGTAACATCATAATAGAAAGATTGATTGACCCATTTTTTCAGCTCCATAGGAGCGATATTGTTTAATCAAATTTTGTTGGGATGCCTGCTTTACAAATAATTCCGTTGCTCTCTTTTTATGTGCTTAAAAACAATAAGGCTACTTTTCTAGTGGCCATAGTTTATGGCTTGCTTGCCTTTGTTGCTTGGTTTATGGCCTTAAAAGGTAAATCTCCATTTTACTTTTTGAACCAAAATTAAACGCAATAAACTAACTAGTAGCCTTTTCTTGCGCTTTAGATTTTAGGTGGTTTAAGGCAAACTTTATGTGTCCAAAACTCACATCATTGCCCAAGTAGGTTTTTATTGGCCCCATTTGCTCATTGCCTAATTCAAGTATTGTGTTTTGTACTTGAGCAATAAAAGTTTCTGAAACAAAATCAAAAACATTTACCTCTCCTGTACTTACAAATTCCGCTAAATGTCCTTCAATAGTGCTTATTGCAAAGCCTCTTTGCTTGGCAATTTCTTCTACCTTTAGACCTTGTTTGTAAAACTCAAGCGTTTCTAATTTACTGGCTCCTTTAGCAGGAGCGCCACCTGCTTTTACCTTATTTTCTTCGGCCTTTACTGGTTTAATTTCGGCTACTTCAAAAGCAAACTCGCCAAAACTAATGCGTTGAACGGTTTCTAATTTTTTCCAAACCAAGGCATATAAGTCATTTAGTGCGCTCACATATTGCTTCACCTTAGATTTACCCTTTAGAAACTCTTTAACCTTTTGTAAGGGCAGAATTAATTCGTTGTGCAACAATTGCGCAAAATATTGTTTAGCCTTAATTACGCGGTCGTTTAACACCAATTCATCAATGGGGTTCGTACCTAAGATTTGATCCAACTGTTTTATAAATTTATCGGCTATTTCTTGTTGTTTTTTGGCTTGTTCAAGCAATCCAACCGCCACTCCAATAAGCCAATCTTGCTCTGGTAATTTCTTCTCTTGTGTTAATTCCTCAAAAAATTGAAGTTCTAACACCAAGCTATTCCAATCAAATGTTTTAAGCAGTAATTGCGCAGCAAACTTTGGCTTCTCTGTTTTTAAAATGGCCTCAATTTCTTCAACCTTATTCTCGAGTGCAGAAAATTGAATTATGCGTTCGTCGCTTTTAATACTACTTTGATTGATATGCGATAACAAAACAATTCCGTCTAAAGTACGGCAACGGCTTAAGGCTACATAAACTTGCCCTGCCGCAAAAGAAGAGCCCGCATCTATAATGGCTTTATCAAAGGTAAGTCCTTGACTCTTATGAATGGTAATAGCCCATGCTAAGCGAATGGGATACTGGGTAAAACTGCCAAGCTCCTCCTCTTCAATCTTATTGGTTTCTTTATTTAACACATACCGCACATTGCTCCACTTTTCGCGCTCAATATCCATTTCAATATCGCTATCTGCTAATACTACCGTAACCTTATTAGGCGAAAGATTTTTAACAGTAGCCAACTTCCCATTAAAGTAGCGCTTGGCAGGGTCGGAATCGTTCTTTAAAAACATAATTTGAGCCCCCACTTTTAAAGAAAGCTGTTTCTCGGTAGGCAGCGTTTTATCAGAAAAATCACCCTGCACATCTCCCTCAAATTGAAACAAAGGGTTGTTCAATTTTTGCAATTCCTGCTGATTAATTTTATCGGCCATGTAATTGTGCGTGGTAAGCGTAATGGCCTTATCTAGCAGCTTAGCGGCCTCTGGCTTAAACCTGCTCTGCAATAAATTAAGGTCTGCTGAGGTTAATTGGTTGTGGCGTATGTTGTTGAGTAAATCTATAAATTGCTCTTCTTTCTGCCTATATATTTTCTTAAGCTCAACAAAAAGTGGAGGGTGCCTTTCTATTACTTTAGCACTAAAGAAAAACGGACTCACATAATAATCCTTCATGAGGGTCCATTCATTATCCGAAACTACAGGAGGCAATTGAAACAAATCGCCAATAAATAAAACTTGCACCCCACCAAATGGCAGGTTTGGCTTGCGCCTAAAATGACGCAAAATTTCATCTATGGCATCTAACATGTCTGCCCTAAGCATGCTCACCTCATCTATAATGAGCAACTCTAAATTGGTAATGAGTTCTAACTTTTGCTTATTAAAGCGTATGTTTTTTATAAGGCCATGCCTATCAACCGTTGCAGAATTTCCAAACAAGCGTGTTTCGCTGGCCAAAAAAGGAATAAATGGCAACTGAAAAAAAGAGTGCATGGTAACTCCACCAGCATTAATTGCGGCCACACCCGTTGGTGCAACCACAACTGTGCTTTTAGTAGTATGCTCTCGGATAAACTTTAAGAAGGTGGTTTTACCAGTTCCTGCTTTACCCGTTAGAAACAAATTGCAATTGGTAAAATTAACTACTTCGCTTGCAAGGTTAAAAAATACGTTTTCTATGTCTTGGTCCATTAGCCTAAAAGTCTCAGACATACACCGCCTTGCAAAAAGCTTCTCCTTTTACTTCTTGAACCAACCTTCTGCATAGACTTTCATTTTCTCGAAATTATCGCGCAACTGGCGGTTCATTTCTTCCATGTTATCCATAGCAGTTTGCTGCATGCCTTTAAACTGATTGTTTAGTTCTACAATCTTATCATTTAATTCCTTACGTTTTTCTTCTGCTTCGTCTTTAGCATCCATTTTTGCCAAACTATATTGAATCTTTACAATGTCTAAACCTGTTTTAAAGGCCTCAGACTGGCGATCGAACATTTCTAAACCTTTTTCATAATTACTGGAAAAACTATGTTTTCCTGCAACATAAAGCTCGTGCATGGCCAATTCAATTTGCTTACGTTGGGCCTCAAAGGCGTCCATCCCATCAGCTTTACCTAAAGCCAATTGTACGCGCAGCTCTTCTAATTTAGTGCGCATTTCAGTTGTTTTGTCTTCGGCCATATCGGTAGCCTTATCCAAATTGTCTTTCATACCCACTAACATGCCCCGTAATTGGTCCTTTTGTTTTTCAAAAGCTTCGGTAGCATCCATTTTACCTAAAGAAAACTGCATTTGCATTTCTTCTAATCTTGCTTGCCAGTTGTTAACAAAGTCTTTCATCTGGTCTTTCATTTGATTTGCATCCATAATTGTATAAATTAATATTTACCCTTTTTAAAAATTGATAATAACAAAGCTACGCCAAAGATACCCGATATGATGATTCCAATTAAACCAATTATTGGAATACCATTATAAGTTGGTGGAATATGGCTTAAAACCACCAAAGACGAGCCTAAAATCATAGCTGCTAAAATAATAGACGCAGCAAGTCTGTTAGAGGCAACTTCTACTATTTGTATCAATTGGTTCAACCCAATAAAATCTAACTTAACCTTGCCTTCTTTTAACCTATTGATAATTCCTTTTATGTCTCCAGGCAAAACACTGATATAATCCCAAGCATCAGAAATATCGTGCAGGGCAGTTTTTATTAGATTCTTAGGCTGTAAACCTTCTTCAAATAAACGCAAAGAGTGTTTCCTTATCCTTTCTAAAGTGTTAAATTTAGGATCAAGCTGTCTGCTAATGCCATCTAAAATTACAAGGGTTCTAAGCAAAAGAAAGAAGTCATTTGAGAAGCTTAAATGGTGCTTATAGATAATTTTTTGTAATCGGTCTACAATCTCGCCCATCTCTCTCTCAGAAATAGTTTCTGGCGGAAACTCCTCAATTAAAATGCTAATGTCATATTCCAATTCCTCTCTACTAGTGGTTCGTTTGCCACGGGCTAGAGCAAGTATAGAATTAGTTAATGACTTTAAATCTCCTTTTCCAATAGCCACAATAAAGTCTTTAAAAGCATCTTTATCCTTTCTAACCATGGAACCAACCATGCCAAAATCTATCAAGCAAATAACACCATCGGGTTGTATCAGAACATTACCCGGATGTGGATCTGCATGAAAAAAACCATAGCGAAAAATCTGTTGGAAATAGATGTATAATCCTTTTTCTGCCAGCAAGCTTAAATCGAGTTTATAGGAAAGTAATTTTTCTACTTTATCAACCCTAATTCCTTCCAAATATTCCATACAAATAACTTTTCTGGTACCAAATTTACTATACAATTTTGGAACCCTTACCCAATCATTTTCTTTAAACAAACTATGAAAATGATCAATATTATAGGCCTCTAACAAGAAATTAAGTTCTCGGTTCATAGACTTGTTAAGCGATTTTACCAACTCTATCGGCTCATACCGAGCAAGATTTTCAAAATTATTCTCTGCTAACTCTGCAAGTT
>VEQB01000040.1 GCA_018883485.1 Bacteroidota bacterium | reverse complement strand
GACCCACACGTGGCCCGCCATAAACCTGTATCACCTTATTATTGAGAATATTATTGGCGCCAAATTTTAGGGTAATCTTTTCTTGAGGGAAGAATTTATTCCATTGAATATCCATCATACCATAAGCGGGCACGTTTCCAGTAAACTGCGGCGAACCTTCGAAAATAAACCCTGTTTGCCATTTCCAGTTAATACCATAGCCCCAATTGGCAAAGGTTAAATTGCCAACATGCATTTCAATATCTCTTCCACTAATACCCACATTATATTTATGTTCTGGGGTATTAAAAGCAGGGATTAATGGGTCTAAAGAACCTTGCCTGTCTAATTTATTCCAAGAATAATTGCCATTAAAGCCTAAACCTTTTCTGTAATAGTAATTTAGTCCAATGGTAAAACCTTGGGTGGTTACCAAATCTACTGCATTTGCACTTACTCTATATACTTTAACGCTTTGGGTAAACGGAGAGCCAGGCGGCCAATCTACATCTGCCCCAATTTTAAAGCCAATAAAGTTGGTATACCAACTATAATAATAGCTCATATCCACAAACCACTTTTCGGCTAAATTACCTCTGTAGCCAAATTCTATGGTTTTCACGCGTTCTGGTTTAATGGGATCCACGTTAAAATAACTCATTTTATCTCGCCCATTGTTAAAGGCATCCAACAAACTGCTAATGGTTACCAAACTATCAAACCCATTTAGGTTACCTAAAAGGGTTGCTCTCCCTACATTTAAATTGATATACTGATCTGTGAGGGTTGGGTTACGCACGGCACTAGAAGCTGAAACCCTAAAAACATGTTCTTTATGGCTATAAACTGCAGAAGCGGCGGGCGACCATAGCCAATCAAAATTTTGGTTCTTATCTACCCTATTGGTTAAACTTCCTTTTAATTTATTGTCGAAAAACTTTTTTTCAAGGCCCAAATAAAAACCTACCTCATTGTTAAAAATTCTTTGATTGGCAGCCGTATCTAAAAAGATAGTTCCCATAGAATAGGGTGCATACCTTCTATAATTTCCTCCAACCTTTACATCAACTTCACTAAAGGCAAACATCTTTTCTGCCGCAATATGTTGCAAGGCAGATTCATCAAAAAATCTAGCCCCCCCTTCCCTATTGGTTCTAGAAGTAATGGCCGAGAAGGCAGAGTCAAATCTTTGTGTTCCTGGTTCAAAACGCCCTACCTCGTTGTTTACAAAATTGCCATTGGCATCTACTGAAGTGCGGGTTTCTTGGTGATATTTAATAAGAGAATCGTTGTAAAAGGTGTTTAAGAAATAATTGGCATAATTTTCAAAAACCACTCCAGGCGGCGGATTATTAAGCGGAGGTCTTATTTTTTCTATTCTATTAAAAACAGAGCCAAACCAATAGTTGCTGTAATCTAAAGCCCAAGCGGCATCACTCTTGGCGCCATTTTGTAATAATAATGCCGCTGCATAGGCATCGTAACTATTTCCTGCATTCTCGGTAGTTCTGTATGCCCTTACAAAAAAATCATTCTCTTTACGCCATTCTATTTTATGCTGAAAAAAACCAATATCTTTTAAACTAAATCTATTGTCGCCTTGGTAAACCGTAGTGCCACTTCCAAAATTGGTGGTCCACATAATCTCTTGGTTACGCTTTAACTTATAATGCAAAGCCCCCCCAATCTTTAAATTTCTTGTATTATAATCAACTAGATCTTTTTCTTTATATCCTGTTCTTAAAGCATAACCATAACCTAAAAAGGGTAGTCCGGTTTGCCTAAAACCCGCATAAGAATATTCGTCACCATAAATATTAACCGCATCGTAACCACCGGGGTTTCCTTGTGGTACGGGGCTTTGACTAGTAGCTTCATAATTTTCGGCCTCCCAGTCCTGGGCCGTCATGGCAAACATGTTAAACTTATAAGCAAATTTTTCTTCCCCTTTTTTGTTTTTAAAAACTTCGGCATAACGCACGGCAATTTCTGTGAGTCTTCTTTCGCCTAATTTTATCTGAGCACTAAAGCCAGGGAATAGAAAAGGGCTTTTGGTTTGCATATTAATTACCCCATTAAAAGCATTGGGCCCATAATAGGCACTGCTGGCACCAACAATTAAATCTACCTTTTGTATATCTAATTCGGAAGCTCCCAAAAAATTACCTAACGAAAAATTTAATCCAGGTGCTTGGTTATCTACTCCATCTATTAATTGTAAACTTCTTACGGGAGAGGTACTGTTAAAACCACGGGTATTTATAATCTTGAACCCAATGGAAGCACTTGTTAAATCTACTCCCTTTAAATGTGCCAAACCCTCATAAAAATTTGCCGCAGGTGTTTCTTTTATAGCAATGGCATCCATGGTTTCTATGGTAAGTGGTGCCTGTTTTTGTTTGGCAGTAATGCGAGAATCTTTAATCTTTACTTCGCTTAGCTCTTTGGTATTCTCTTTAAGCTTAATTAATAAGGGCTTTGAACCCGAAGTTACCACTAATTCTTGTTTGATATAACCAATATAGGAAACAATAATAGTAGCAGGAAATGGCTGACTTAATTTTAATTGAAAGGAGCCCTCGTAATCTGTAGAGGTTCCAAAACTAGTGCCTTTTACAGCTACAGATGCGCCAATTAAAGGTTCACCAGTAACCGCATCTCTTACAATACCATTAAATGAGGCATTGGCCTGAGCCAAGGCGCACTCCAGCGAAATACGTAATGAAAGGACAAAAAGAAGTAGTAATCTTTTTTTCAAATTAGCAGACTTTAGATTTCAATTATAGGGATAATTGATAATAGCATCAAATTCTTGCAAAAACTGCAAAAGAAATTATTTTTCTGAGAGCGTATAAGCAATACCAGCAGTAAACTCTCCTTGAAACAAAATAGGATTGAAATAAATATTAGGCTGGCAACCTCCAAAGGAACAGAAAATCCCAGCACCGCCCATTTCTAATGGTATATTTGCAGCAGCCTGCACCCTAATAGCAATCTTTTCATTAATGGGTGCGTCTATTCCCAAACCAAAAGTAGTTGCAAAAAACCATTGTTCGCCAGCTAATTTTGCAGCGGAGCCTCCTCCAGTTGGTATCCCTTGAAATGCACCTAAGGTTAGCTGAGTATAAGGCCTTACCTTTCCTTCTGTTAAGTAACGTTGAAAGCCCAATTTATAATAATTAATAGTTAAATTGGTGCGCATATCCTCTCTGTTAATGAGCTGTTCTGTAACCCTAGTTTTGGCTTCTGTCCACAATAAACTAATTACTATTCTATCCAAATCAAACTCTAAACCAGCACCATAACACCATTCGCCTTTAACTCTCACATCTGATGCTAATGAGTAAACCCTAGAGCCCGTTAAACCACCACCATATGCAAGTAGGTTTATTTTTTGAGCATGAAGATTTAATAGACAAAAAGTGAAAGCTGTTAAGAGTAATGGTTTTTTCATGAAATAATATTTTCTCAAAAGTATCAAAATTTAAATACTTGGCAAACCATAAATCTTAAGCGCATTTAAATTGGTTATTTCTGAAACTTTATGCAGGCCTACTTTTTTCAATTCTGCCAATTTCTTAGCTACCTCAACCACATACATACTTTCGTTGCGTTTACCCCTGTGTGGCACAGGAGCCAAATAGGGCGAATCCGTTTCGAGAACCAAATTAGATAACTCAATATCCTCAATTGCCTTATCTAAGCCGCTATTTTTAAATGTTAGCACACCTCCTATTCCCAAAAAGAAACCCAAGGCTACAATTTCTGAAGCTTGCGCTGCATTGCCACTAAAGCAATGGAAAATACCTCTTAATTTGGGGTGATGCATTTCTTTCAAAATAGCTATTACCTCATCGGTACTGTTGCGCGAATGAATATTGATGGGCAGGTCTAATTGTATGGCCCACTGGATTTGTTTTTTAAAGGCCATGATTTGCTGCTCCTTAAAATCGAGGCTCCAGTAAAAATCTAGGCCAATTTCTCCAACCGCATAAAATTTTCTTTTCTTAAACCACTTTTGAATTTGAAATAAATGCGCTTCTACATGTTCGTCTACACTGCAAGGATGCAAGCCCATCATAGGAAAACAATTCGCAGGAAATGCCCAACATAAATCTAGCATGGGTTGTATAGAATGTACATCTATGTTAGGCAAAAACAAATGCGTAACACCATTATTTATGGCCCGCTCTATCACCTGTTTTCTGTCGTCTTTAAACTCCTCGGCGTATAAATGCGTATGCGTATCAATAAAATTCATGGGTCAAATTTAGGCTTAATATTTCCTCTCTTTCCAAATCATTTTGGTTGGACTTAAATAAAATAAAACCATGGCAGTAGCAGACCAAAGACTGTAAGCTTCAAAACTCAATTGGGCAAACAAATCGGTTTGTTGTTTGAGTCTTCTTTGCATTATAAAAAGAAACAATTGCTGCAGTACAATTTTAAATACCCAAATTTTTAAAGCCAGCTCCAAATGCACCACACACAAGGCAATTATGCAAGGGAAAAATAAAGCTTGGAGTCCAAAAATAATGCTCCAATACCAAGGTAAATCTCTTGCTCCAATTAGCCATCTTTTGCGTTGGTGTAAAAAATTTCTAATGGTATGTTGTGCGGCAGAAATGTTAACAGAATCTGGATGTGATTCATTTTTAGTGTTCAAACCGAGTGCTCTTATGGCTGCATATAACTGAAAATCTTCTGTAACAGAAAAGGGCATATTTTCGTAACCACCAGTAGCATAATAGGCAGTTTTTGTAAAGGCCATATTATTGCCTACTGCAGTAGTTGCGATGCCTAAAGCATCAAAGGCTGCGATATACCCTGTTCCCAAAAACCATTCTAAAGATTGCCAACGGTGAAATAAAGTTGTACCTTTTACAAGCGTGGTGCCGCTCACCATAGCCATTTGGTGTTGCGCTAAATTGGGTAATAATTGTTTAATCCAATTGCTGTTCACTTGTATATCTGCATCGGTAACAAACACGTACTCGGCTTGAACCAAACGCATTAAATTAGCCAATACATTTCCCTTGGCTCTGGCTGTACCTAGCTGCTCTTGTATATTAATTAAATGAATATGAGAATACTTAGTTACATAATCCGCAACAATATTTTCTGTGCTATCGCTTGAACCATCATTACCTACTAAAATCTGTAACTTAGCTTTAGGATAGTCTACCAATAACAAGGCCTCTAAGCAAAGGGCAATAAGCGCTTCCTCATTGCGGGCTGGTACCAAAACAGAAACCATTGGCAAATCTTCTTCTTTACTTACAAATGATTTCGTTGCTGCTGCATAGCCATTTAAACTAAGGTAAGCAGCCATTAATACCATTAACATGCACAAGAAGGCCCAAAGTATAAGTATTAAAATTACTTCTATCATGCTTGCAAAGCCTTCATTTTAAAACCTTGCTCTTGGTAATGCGCTAACAAGGGTGGCAATAATTGCTTAAGCTGCTCATAAGCTTTCTCACTGTCGTGAAATACAATAATATCTCCCGCTGTAGCTAATTTCATGGCAGTTAAACTCTCGGATATAATGAGCTGTTTGTCGTAATCTCTGCTTAACAAACTCCACATTACAATTTTATACTGTTTGCTTAAGGCCCTTAATTGCGACCATTTAATTTGTCCATAAGGCGGTCTAAATAAGCTACTATTTATATAGCTAGCAGCTTGTTGAATATTTTCCAAATAAGCATCCTTATTCACTTTCCAGCCCTTAATATGCTGCATGGTGTGGTTGCCTACCGCGTGCTGCCCAGCAACAATTTGCGCATAAATTTCTGGGAATTTCTGTACATTCTCTCCCACACAAAAAAAGGTTGCTTTAGCGTTATAAGCCTGCAATTGCTGCAATACCCAAGGGGTAATTTTGGGGTGCGGACCATCATCAAAAGTTAAATACAACTCTTTATCACGTGTATTCACCTTCCATGTACAGGATGAAAATAAGCGAATAAGAACATGAGGGATTGTGTATTTAAACATTATTTTTGCCAGCTAAGTCCTCAAAACTAAACAATGCATCAGAGAATTAAAAACCTAGCTATTTTGCTCCTGCTACTTAACGGCGTTCAACTTGGGGCTCAAACCACCAGAGTTTGGACCCTCAAAGAATGTGTAGAGCAGGCTTTTAGCAAGAACATTAACATACAGCAGCAGCAGTTGCAAACCTTAAGCGCCAAAGCCGATTATTTTCAAAGTAAAATGGCCCTATTGCCTAATTTAAATGGAAATGTAACCAATAATTGGCAAACTGGTTTTGCCATTAACCCAACTACCAACCTAGCGCAAAAAGGAGTTGCCTTTAGAACCAATTCTTTTGGTATTAGTAGCAGTATTCCATTATTTGCTGGCTTACAAAACATCAATAATGTAAAAGTTAATGAGGCAAGGTCTAAAGCCAGTGAAGAAGATTTAGAGCAAATAAAGAATAATATTGCGCTTAATGTGAGTGCTGCCTATTTAAGGGTATTACAAAATGAAGAAATTGCCAATGCCGCTGCAACGCGCACAGAAGCTACCAAGGCGCAAGTTGAGCGGCAGCAAAAGATGTTCGAATTAGGTTCAAGCAATAAAAGCCGCTACCTACAATTAAAAGCGCAATTGGCGGGAGAAGAGCTTACTCTTATTAATGCAAAAAACGCCTTACTACAAGCCTACCTCGAATTATGGCTGCTAATAGAAGTTAAACCAGATGCCTCCCAAAAAATTGCTGCCATAGATACCAAAGATTTGCAAGTAGCAGATGAACCCAAAACTATTGATATGATTTTTGAGGAATTTGTAGAAAAAAGTCCAGATGTACGCGCCAATGCCATGCGTTTTAAAGCCTCAGAAATTCAAACTAACATGGCAAGAGGTGGAAGAACACCACGCTTAACCTTAAATGCCTCGGCCAATTCCTTTTTTACAACGCAGAGTCAGATGGGCTTTGGCGATACCACTTTGCGCATAGTACCCACGGGCACATTTGCCGATAATAGCGGTACATTTTTGCCAGTTTATGCCACCATTCCAGGCTATAAGGAATTTAAAACCACCCCTTTCTCCGACCAATTTGATAGAAACCTAGGTACCAATGTGGGTTTAAATTTAGCCATTCCTATTTTTAATGGTTGGAGTGTAAGTACCAATATTGAAAAAGCAAAAATTAACGAGCAAAGCGCCAAACTGCAAGATAAATTAACACGAAACAATTTATACAGAACCATTGCCCAAGCTTATGTAGATTTTAAAACTGCCTACAAACGGTATGGTGCCAACTTAGAAAACTTAGAGGCCAATAAAGAAGCCTTTGACGTATCGGACAAACAATTTGAATTAGGTGCCATGAATTTAGCAGATTACCTCAATACAAAAAACAGCTACATTCGCGCTCAATCAGATTTTACCCAAGCCAAATATGAGTTGGTTTTTAGAAGAAAAACATTAGACTTTTATTTAAGTAAACCACTTTATTAATAATCATGACAGCAAAAAAGAAAAATAAAACCTTAGTATATTTAGGCATTGGTGTTGGCGTGTTGTTAGTATTTGCTATTGCAGCTAAAAAAGCGGGATGGATAGGTAAAACAAATGCCACAAAAGTATTGAGCAGCAAGGCAGAAGCCCGTGCTATTATAGAAACCGTTTCAGCAAACGGTAGGGTTCAACCAGAGAAGGAAGTTAAAATAAGCTCTGACGTTTCTGGAGAAATTAGAGAATTATACGTGCATGAAGGCGATTCTGTAATTGCTGGAAAACTACTTGCAAGAATAGACCCAGAGTTATACCAAAGTGCTTTAGATAGATCTGAAGCATCTTTAAATAATATACGTGCAAACTTATCTAGTGCAAAAGCCAGATTGGCGCAGGCCGAAGCTAGATTTACTGAGTTAAATAGTGCATTTGAACGTAACAAAAAAATGTACGAACAAAAGTTAATTTCTGATGGAGAATTTGAAACCGCGAAAAGTACCTTTTTAAACGCTAAAGCCGAAGTAGAAGCAGCTAAACAAACAGTGTTGGCCGCAGAGTTTAATGTAAAAAGTTTTGAAGCCTCGGTTAAAGAATCACGTAAAAATTTAACCCGCACAGAAATCTTTGCTCCCGTTAACGGCATTGTATCTAAGCTAAGTGTAGAACAAGGCGAGCGTGTAGTTGGAACCTCGCAAATGGCGGGCACAGAAATGATGCGCATTGCCAACCTTAACGACATGGAGGTGAGTGTTGATGTAAATGAAAACGATATAGTAAAAGTGGGCTTAGGAGATACTGCAGAAATTGAAGTAGATGCCTATCCTAACAGAAAGTTTTTGGGTACCGTAACAGAAATTGCCAATAGTGCAAGCACTACTGCAGCAACCACCAGCGACCAAGTAACAAACTTTATAGTAAAGATTAGAATTTTAAGAAGTTCGTATGCAGACCTTACCCAAAAATTTGGCAAACGTAAATCTGTATTTAGACCAGGCATGAGCGCAAGCGTTGAAATACAAACCGAACGCGCCAGAAATGTATTGGCAGTGCCTATAGAAGCCGTTACTGTAAGAGCAGAATCTGCCTTAGATACCCTAAAAGAAGAAGGTGCCAGCGCTAAAAGTAAAACGGTATCTTTAGATGTTAAAGAGCTTGAAGTAGAAGTTGTCTTTGTAAGAAACGGAGATAAAATTTCTATCAGAAAAGTTAAAACAGGAATTCAGGATGATAAGATGATTCAGATTTTAGAAGGCTTACAACCTGGCGAAGAAATTATAACAGGTCCATACAGCGCTATTTCCAAGTTGTTAAAACATGGCGATGCCATTGAAGTAGTTAGCAAGGAGCAATTGTTTGAAGCCAAAAAGAAAGAAGACTAAACCCCAATGAAAATAAACTCAAGTTATACCAAATACCTTTGGCTGCTGCTTGTTGGTTTATTTGTTTTCTTAGCGCTTAACAAGAAAAGTAAAGACAAGATTTACACCTATCATAGCACTTTTTGGGCCGATGCCGCAGGGTATTATGTTTACGTGCCTGCTGCTTTTTTATACCAATTCGAGGCGCGCAATTTTCCAGATTCGGTGGATACAAAAACAGGGTTTGGCTTCAAACTTAATCTTACAACCAATAAGGTAGAAAGTAAATATGCCATTGGCACTGCACTATTCGAGGCTCCTGCTTTTTTAATAACCCATAACCTTTTAAAACTGCAAGAAAAGGCCGGAACTGGATTTGAAAAGCCTTATCAATTAGGTATAAGTATTTCGGCCGTACTATTTTTCATTTGGGGCTTGTGGTTATTAAGTCGCGTGCTGCTTGTCTATTACTCGGTTCAAAACGTTGGCCTTGGATTAGGCCTTTTGGTTTTAGGAACTAACCTTTATTACTACGGCATTTTTATGGGCGGCTTTTCGCACGTGTACAGCTTTTTCTTATTTAGCGCTTGGTTGTATGCTTGGCAGCAGTTAAAGAATAAATTTAGCTTAAAATACTGGTTGTTAATTGCAGCCCTTGCTGGAGCCATTTTTTTAGTAAGACAATTAAACATCTTGTTTTTACCCCTTGTGTTGCTCCTAATTCCAAATGCCATTGCAGTATTAAAAGGTTTGAACCTAAAACATTGGTTAATAGCCGTGCCCCCATTTATTATGGTTGTAGCGCCTCAATTGGCTTACAATTACTACTTACACGGCAGCATCATCTCTTATTCTTATGCAGGAGAAAGTTTCTTGTACTTTGGTAATCCTAAACTAAAAGAAGTTTGGTTTGCCTTTGAAAATGGGTGGTTTACCAATAACCCCATTCACCTATATACACTTTTGGGAATGTTAATTTTAGGCAGAGAAAAACCACAACGTGCACTTGGCCTTTGGATTGCTTTTGTATTGGTATCTTACTTATACGCCAGCTGGTGGAGTTACTTGTTAGGTTGTGCATTTGGGCATAGAGGCTTTGTAGACCTTTACCCTTATTTTGCTTTTGGCTTGGTAGCTTTTGTTCACTTCCTTAACCAACAATCTCGCGCTGTTAGAAACTTTGGTTACCTAGCTTTCTTTATTTGTGTGGCCTTTAACCTAAAGCTTATTTATACTTACGATACCTGTTGGCCTACCCAAGACCAACATTGGCGATTGGATATATTTTGGCATTTATTAACTTCGCCACCTAATTAAAATTAAATTGGCTAAGCTCAGTATAATTATTCCAGCCTATAATGAGGCTCGCACCATACACCGTATTTTAGATAAAGTGCATGCGGTAACGCTACTTGGCAACTTAGAAAAAGAGGTAGTAATTGTAAACGATTGCTCTAAAGACGATACCGCCCAAGTAGTAAGAGCCTATATGGCCGATAAGCCTTATATTAAATTTACCGAACATGCTGTAAATAAAGGCAAAGGAGCCGCCATACATACTGGTATTAAAGAAGCTACCGGAGATTATATTATTGTACAAGATGCCGATTTAGAATACGACCCCAATGAGTTTAACATTTTACTAAAGCCCATTTTAGATGGCTTTGCAGATGTAGTGTATGGCTCTCGGTTTATGGGTGGCAACCCGCATAGAATATTGTTTTTTTGGCACAGCATTGGAAATAATGTGCTTACCTTTTTATCTAATATGTTTACCAATTTAAACCTTAGCGACATGGAAACATGTTATAAATTGTTTAGAGCCGACATTATTAAAGGAATTAGCTTACAAGAAAAACGCTTTGGGTTTGAACCAGAAGTAACAGCAAAAATTAGCAGAATACCACATATAAGAATTTACGAAGTGGGCATTTCTTATTATGGCCGAACCTACGCCGAAGGCAAAAAAATAAACTGGAAAGATGGTTTTAGAGCCATCTATTGCATTTTAAAATACGGCATGTTAAAGGCATAAAAAAAGGTGAACTTCTTCTTGAAGTCCACCTCTTTAATACAAATAAATTATTCTTATTTCTTCTTCTTTGGAGCAACAGGTTTGTAAGCTGGATTGGTTTTAATTTCTGCCTGTAATTTCTCATTGTTCTTTTGGTAAGCTTCATCGCCACCTTCTTTGGCTAACTCCCAACTTTTCATAGAAGATTCCATAGCTCCATTGTAATCTTTTAAAGCATTTTGAATTTTAGCTTTGGTTAATAAGGTCCAATAGGCTTTCGGATTTGCTTCTACCGCTTTATTTATCCAAATTAAGGCTTGGTTTAAATCTTTACCATTCTCATAATAGTAGTTGGCTGCACCAGAATAAGGACGCGTATCTTTAGCCATTACCGTTTCAATTTGCTTCATTAAACGGGTATCGTAGAAACTTACAACAGTTAAGCGAACAGCAGTATTTTCCCACTTCAATACAATATCCACCTTATCGTTGCGCATGTTGGCAAAATCAATGGTAAAAGTTTCTGTAAGGTCTGAAGTTTTTTCTGCTTTAACGGTAAAACGGGCTACATCATTTTCTTGCTTGTATTCGTCGGCGCTGGTAACAGTAAGGTCTTTGCTTAACACAATTATCCACTCGTTTTCGCCTGGGAAGCTTGCCAAACCATATTTACCTGCTTTAACATCTGTGCCATTTATTTTTACATCCTCGCCAAAAGTAATAAGGGTAGCGCTATTGGCACC
>VEQB01000039.1 GCA_018883485.1 Bacteroidota bacterium | reverse complement strand
TCTCTATAAAAAGTAGTAAAGTGATTTCCTGCACCGCTTATCTCATCATCTTTTTCAGAACCCTTATTATATCCAAAACGATATTCTGAAGCGCTGTAAGTTCTTCCTGGCAGAGGCGCGCCAAATGGCGAATAATCTGTTGCTGAAATAATATCTGCAAAGTCAAAATGCCTATTATGGATAACAATTGAGAATAATGAATTCGCTAGAGTATAAATATTAATCTCAACATTTAACAGAGCATTTAATTCATTACCACTGATACTTGTATTAAAGCATCCGTAAGCATAGGTAATATATTGCATCAATCTTATATTTTGTAATTTTCTAAGAATTGAGCTGGATTAACAATTGGCACATTTCTAAATGGGTGCATAACCAATAAATCTTTGTCCCCACTAATTAAAAAATCAGCTTTTGAGTTCCAGGCAAGTGAAAGAAACTTGTCGTCTTTAGGGTCGCGACATGCAATTATCTCCTCATGAATTGGAATAATCATGCAGCGAACCTCTAATTCATTTATTGCTTTTACTCTATTTTCCAGAGAAATGTAGCGATCAAATTTTGAGTGTGTAAATTTCTCTGCAAATTCAATAAATGTTTCCTTAGATTGAACCAGAATACCCCAATCCAAAACATATTGATATGCTCTTCTTGGATTAGAATCTTTAATAAGATGTGCACTAATTAAAGTATTGGTGTCAATTACGAAAAGCTTAATCATCCGTTTCTAACAAATCTTTAAGCTTACTTTCAGTTATTCCATTCGTTTGAGCTTCATCACTCATTTGGTCTAGTAATATCTTATATTCAGCGGTATCTTTTGTTAAGAAAACTTTTTTAAGATACGCGTTAATTGCGCTAGTAATTCGTTCTTTTTTATCTGACGATTCATTTAAAAAGGCATTTGCTACCTGATTTTCAACTTCAATTACAATCCTGCTCATATCTATAAGGTTAATACCCAAATTTAATTGATTTAAATCAATTTTAAAAATAAGCGTACAATTTTTTTACTTCATACATACAAGATAAGATTTTGTTACTTATTTCCCCAAATGAGGTTTTCTCAATAAATTTAATACAAAAATCTATACTTTCGAATAATACTAATGAAGGGGTAAGGACACTTAGAGTTGGGGGTATCATTGTTGTTGCGCTAGCTGCAATTGCATACATGCTATTGTAAAAACAATTTGTTATCTGCTTATATACAACAAAGCCCAACCAGTTTTGATACTTGGTTGGGCTTTTTGTTTGTTTGCCGCGTGGGTAGTTTCCAGTTTACTTTATTTCTGCTAATATCTTCCCACGAACAACATGTTCGCGTGAGCGGGGCATCATAGGCTCTTTCTAATAATAACATTGAAACTACTATCTCTTCAAATCAAACTCTTTTGGGATATCAATAAATTTCATTTCAAGAGTTTTTGGATTATAGAAGACTAAGCATTTTTTTTCTAATGAATAAAAAGGAGTAGCATTCATAAAATTCTCCTCTATGTTCAAAATTTTAAACTTCCTTGCCTCTATACTATATATGGACGGTTTTCCCTCACCCTTAATGAAAATAACATCATACACGAACTTCTCATTGGGAATAATAACAAGACTTTCACCAACTGTATTTGACATTATTTTAATTGGTTTTGAATTTGGGTTTCCAATATCTAACTTGTATAAGTTAACATTCGCCCCATCAAAATTTGCCACAGGAGCATCTACAGTATAATACAAGCTTTTATCAATTAACCTATTAACATAACCCTTAATCTTCAGATCAATAACCTGACCTAACGAATCTATAAGCTTCATTTTACCTCCATCTTTCTGATCTGTAAAAGCTATTTGATGCATATTGCTTCCAATAAACGTTAACGGAGTTCTCAAAACGAATTTTCTTTCGGTACTTCCAGTATTAATGATGAGATTATATGTCCCATTATTTAAATTTTCTTCGTATAAAGCATAGGAATTATCAATACATATAACTCTATACGAATTTTTATATTGCTTTAAAGATTCTACTAATCCATTCTTATTTATAAACAGCTTTTTTTCTTGGTAAGAGTCAAAAACAGGAAATCCGTCAACATTTCCAACAAATAGCCTAAGTATCTCCTTCCTTTCTTTTAAACAAAATGATAGAGATAGAACTCCCAAAATCAACAAAATGATATTCCGTGTTTTACTCATAATTATAATATTTTGTTTCCATGCAAATTAAAAGCCAATTTTTTTAACAATTGTTCCAAGATCTCTTACAATTGGAGCACTACTATTAAGCATATACTCGCTAAGTTTAGCATCTGGGGCAGCTTTCAATACAAACTGTTTTTGTTCAAATTTATATGTTTGTCCAGTATTAGGATTCGAATAAACCACTGTTTGTGTTGCTTGCTGAACCACTTCAGTACTGTTTTGAGTGGCTAAAGCAGGAGTATACTTATAGAATACTACATCTCCTTGTTTACCCTTTCCAAAAGATTTATTAACTGATTGGCTTTCGGTTCTCATACCTGCTCCCGTATCCATAACTTTAGGAATTCCTCCTTACGTGGCTGCTGGTTGTCCCTCCCATGTACCTTGAGCCGAGGCCTCTCCCGGAACGACCATTGCAACGTGACCGGAAGCACCCGTAGGGTTAGCCCATGCTGCTATAACTACATCTCCATTGTTTGCCGCATCCTGAGCTTCGCTCATTGGAATTGGAGTGAAATTAGGCGAATTAGCCATTTGAGTTTTCATTTGGTTTGCTTTCATCCCATTTAATTCGGTACTACCTGTTATTTCTTGGAATGCACCAGCGACACCTTGATTACATCTTGCAGGCTGAGCCCCCTTTGGATCGGTTGCTTTTATATTGCTGACTGAGTTTCCAGCAGCCTCTTTCGTTTTCTCAGGGTCACCATCTCGCGGTGCGTCACCACGTGGGTCTGTCTTTACGATAGGGTTATTATCAAATGCCGCATAAGGACTCTGCCAAGGATAATTTCTAAATTGTGGATCAATACTTAGCCATCTTCCAAGACGCGGATCGTATTGCCTAAATTCAGTCGTATAGCTATTTCCACTCCCTATGACCTCATTGTCATTCTCCATACCATTGAAGGAGAACCTATATCCACTAAACCTATCATCTTGAAAAGTTCTTCCTGGGAGGGTTGTGCCGAAAGGATAGTAGTCTTGGGCGGAAACCAATTGGGCTGTGTAATAGGAAACACCTTCTATGCCGTCTTGGGTTAGTGTGATGTTGTCTATTTCAAATGTTTGGTTGTTGCTGCTATTAGTAATTTCTAAGGTTATAGGGTTAGTAAAGGTTCCTAAACTCATTGCAAAAGTGTTCACCCCAGCACCATTAGTTGAATTGCCTGTGTAGATGGTAGCTTGGTTTTGGTCTTTTAGGGTTACCATAATATCGGAAGGGCTGCTTGAATAAGCTAATTCAAAATTTAAGGTATAATTTGTGTTCTCTTTCAAAGATAAGGAAGTAACAGCACCTATGCCAGGGTTTGTGCCACTTATTGTAAGTTTGTCTCCATCATACATAAAAACCCCACCACCTAAACAATTTACATAAAGGTCTGTGTCTTTCTGTTTTTTTGGGTTTTGGTTATTGAAATATTCATTAATTTTGTATTGCAATAACAAATTGTCGATTACATTTTTGTTACAAAATAATTAAATCCACCAATGAAGGTTTTAATAGATATTAAAGACAACAAGGCCGCTCACTTGTTAGAAGTATTAAAGGGCTTATCCTATGTAAAGGCAACAACTATTACAAATGAAAAAGCGTTGTTGATAGAAGAGATAAAGGAGGCTGTAAATAATCTTAACTTGGTAAAAAGGGGTAAGTTAAAGGCAAGACCTGCTAAGGATTTGTTAAATGAGCTATAAAGTTTTTTCTATACCTCCGTTTGACAAACAAATCAAACGACTTGCAAAAAAATATCCTTCCATTAAAAATGAGTTTTCAGAACTCATAGAAAGGCTAGAGCATGAACCTGAACAAGGCACTAATCTTGGAAATAATTGCTATAAAATTAGAATTGCCATTGCTTCAAAAGGAAAAGGTAAAAGTGGCGGAGCAAGATTTATTACCAATTTTGTTATCGCTCAAAAATCCGTTTTCCTTCTTTCGATTTATGATAAGTCTGAAAAAGAAAACCTTACAGACAAAGAACTTTTAGAATTATTAAAATATGTGCTTGAATAAGCCAAGGTCAAATTAGGCTATAATGATTGCTTGCACAATGAGAAAGGTTATTTTGACTATAAGCAAATCCTGCCAAAGGCTAACAGCCAATAGCCAGGGGCTGTTTAACTAATGCGGAGAGAGAGGGATTCGAACCCTCGATACAGTTTCCCGTATACACACTTTCCAGGCGTGCTCTTTCGACCACTCAGACATCTCTCCAGGATTGCAAAGATGCACTTTTTACATATTTTTACTTTAACATTACACAACAAAACATTTTAAATTTGCGTTAAACCGAAATCAAATTAAAAATAAATGAAAAAATACTGTTTAATGCTCTTAGCTATTTTAGCTTTTACTCATTTAACTTATGGCCAAAAATCAAACTCCTACAGTGTCTCAGACCTATTTATTTCTGGTGGAGCCCAGTTGTATTCGGTGCCAAATTATCAGTTAAGCGATATTCAAAAACTAGCTCCTAATTCTAAAATACTTAGCAAAGACCTTAGTGGCTACAATAGCAACTATTGGGGAAATAATTACAACAATGAAGGTGCTGCAATTTTTTCGGCACAATTGGCTTTTAAAAAGAATAAAGAAAAAGTTAGCACTACCCCTAATCCAATCTATAGAATGGGAATATCTTATGGTAGTTTTAATACGCTTACAGATCAGCGTTACAAAACAACTTCTACTCCCTACGATACCCTAACTTCTAGCAGAACAGGTGAAACCTTTTACATCGATTCTTTTTACACACAAGGAGTAATTGCCTCGCAAACTAGACAACAACTTAAGGTGGAAGGTGCTGTTATTTTCCAAACTGAAACGCAACGCAGACTTTCCTTCTACGCTGGTGTTGCGGCATCTGTTGGAGTTTCATTTAATGCCGAAACTCGAATTTCTGAGTATGAATATGCCTATGGAGCTGGGTACAATACCTTTTTCTACACTAGCAATTTTGGAATGAACAATACCGAAACTTTTGCAAATAAAAGCAGTTGGACAGCAGAAGTAGGGATTCCCTTAGGAGCAAACCTTAGATTAGGAAAAACCACTCCCTTGCTAAATCAATTTAATCTCTTTTTTGAAATAAAACCATCTTTAGGATTTATAGATGTGCCAGAGGTTAAAACATTAGTAATTCCATTGGTTCAAAATAGTTTGGGAATAAGGTATTCCTTATAGCAGATTGTTTATATTGCCACTTTATTATCTTATGAAAAAAGTTGGCTTTATTGTTCTTATCTCTTTATGTAATTTGGCGTGGGCACAAAAGCCTCACTATTGTGCAAACCATAAACAACAAGCTTATACAAGCAATGCGTTACGAAAAAATAACGCCTCACTAGGGCAAATGGAGCTTATGGAAAAGTATGATGTGGGTTTCCATCACCTTAGTTTAAATGTAGAAAGAACCTCCACGTATATTTCTGGAAACGTTAGAACCATTGCACGTTCTAGGGTGAATGGCTTAGATACTTTTCTATTTCAACTGCATGCTAATTTTATTGTAGATTCTGTGCTTGGCTTAAATGGAAACAAACTTAACTTTAGCAAAATAAAGGATGTTACGGCTGTGCTTTTGCCAACGCCTTTGGTTCAAAACGAAACCATAGACTTACACATATTTTACAGAGGAACACCCCCAAGTGGTGCCAGTGCAGCCATAGGAAATGGCTTTAGCAATAGAGCCTCACCAACCTTTGGCAACCAAATTACTTGGAGTTTAAGCGAACCTTATAGCGCCTATGAGTGGTGGCCCTGCAAACAATCTTTACAAGATAAAATAGATTCTATTTTTGTAAGTGTAACTACAGATACAAGTAACAAAGTAGGGTCTCATGGCCTTTTAAAACTTGTTGAACCTAAACCAAATGCAAAGCATACTTACCATTGGCAAAGCTTCTATCCTATTAACTATTACTTGGTAATGGTAACTGTTGGGCAGTACACAGAATATAAGCAATATGCTAAACCAAAAGCCATAAACGATAGCATTCTAATTCAACACTATATCTATTCTAATCCTTTGGCGTATACCAATAATGCCACAAGTATTAATGCCACAAAACCGCAACTCGAAATACTATCTGATCTCTTTGGTCTATACCCTTTTCATAAAGAAAAATATGGACATGTAATGGCTCCCTTTAGTGGAGGTATGGAACATCAAACCATGAGCAGTATGGGCATATTTAATTATGGAATTGTGGCGCATGAGGTTGCCCACCAATGGTTTGGCGATAATGTTACCTGCGCCACTTGGAGCGATATTTGGTTAAATGAAGGCTTTGCTTCGTATAGCGAATACTTGGTTAGATACTATCTATTACCCAATACAGCAGCGCAAGAATTAACAGACATGCATACTCAGGCCAAAACGCAACAGGGCTCAGTTTATGTAACAGACACTACCGATGTGGCGCGCATATTTAGCAGCGCGCTTACTTACAATAAGGCAGCCTCTGCCACAAGAGTTTTACACTATTTATTAGGAGATTCTTTGTTTTATACAGTTTGTAAAACCTACCAAACTCGCTTTGCCAATGGTAATGCCAGCACAGATGATTTAAGAAAATTGGTTAATGAATTAAGTGGTAAAAACTACGACTTTTACTTTAACCAATGGATTTATGGTACGGGTTTTCCAATTTACAAAACCACCTGGAATGCGCAAGGAGCTAAGCTTAGCTTAAAAGTCATTAGAACTAATGCACATGGTGGAATCAATAAATTTGATTTGCCTATTCAAATTAAATTAAAGCGCACCACTGGAGATACTATGCTTGTTGTTAACATTAACCAGGATAGTAATTATTTTACCCTTCAAACTGGGAGCAATGTAACAGCAGTTGAGTTTGACCCAAATGTTTGGATTCTAAAAACGAGCAGTGTAAACAAAGACATAAATTTAAATTTGTCTGAACCTATCACCCCTTTTTCGCTAACTGTTTTTCCAAATCCGGGTAATGGCATTATACGTTTTGAACCAAGTACAACAAAAAACTATTCAATTGAAGTTTACGACCTTAGCGGAAGAAGTTTTGGCACTTTTACCGCAAAAGAAACTTTTGATTTAAGTCACCTCCAACGCGGAATTTACCTATTGGTAATCAGCAACGAAAACGGCGAGCGCATGCCGCTTCGATATATTAAAGAATAGTAGGTTGCAGCGAAAGGAAGAATTAAATATATTTGTTTTCTCATTTGGTCTCGTAGCCTTGACGTGGCGAAGCCAGTCAAGATGCTGACCGTAGCGTCAGCATTCAATGCCCGCCCGACTGAACGTCGTTCGGGCGGGGATAGAATAGTGTTCTTATATGGTCTCGTAGTTCAATGGATAGAATAGATGTTTCCTAAACATTTGATAGCAGTTCGATTCTGCTCGAGACTACAAATTTTTAGTGTATGTATTTTGTTTACATACTTTATTCAAAAACGCATGATCGTTTCTATGTTGGTCATACTAGTTCAATAGAAAGAAGACTCATTGAACACAATGAAGCTCGAAATCCCTCTACTAAACCATATATACCTTGGGAATTAGTAGGAACAATTATTAAAGATGATAAAGCATCAGCTTATCAACTTGAAATGAAACTTGCCTTTATTAATAAACACTGTAATTAAATTTCCTGTTGATGATTTTTTCCTGATGCGACTTTGTCGGTCAGGATGCTGACAAGCTTTGCTTCGTCAGCACCTAAACATTTGATAGCAGTTCGATTCCTGTCGAGACTACCACAAAACCAATGAGTTAAAGCAAAAAAAGTGAAGTATAAAAGCTTCACTTTTTTTGTTTTCTCTGGTCCCCAAATTAGAACCGACTTCTTTGAACAGGACAAAAACAGGACAAATTTTCCGTAAACAATCCCCTCTTTCTCAACTTTCTCTTTTCAACTTCATATATACTTTATGAAATAAGCAGTTGCTCACAACATTATTTCTATTTAAATAAAGTTAGGGCTAATCCTAAAAAAGGCGCCTTCGATATCAGCATTGAAAATCTGTCTCCCAACTATATTTCATCTAGTTTTGAAGCCGAAATCAAAGATGCTGCCATCAAGAAACTCATTAGGGCAGGGTATAAATATTACCCAAAGAATCCTCAATATCAATTTACACTAAGTATCAAATTAGATTCGGTAGAAAGTTCTGGCGTGGCTTATGTTGGTAGCATGTTTACTGGTAGGGCCATTAATACAGGCAACTATGTAAATTACACTAGAAATAGCAGAGGCATTTATTTACAAACCAAAGCAGAATACCTTAAAACAAAATCCAAAGTATGGGAGATGAACTATGATTTATATTATTTTGCGGAACCCCATCGCGACCTCAGAAGGACAAGAGGTGTAGTAAAATAAATGATGGGCAACTTTAAGCATAATTAAGATGGTTCAATACAATCCAAAGGAATGGTTTGGTTTAATTTTCACCTTTCATCAAAGTGATACTTTTAGAAAGTTATTTTGGGTAATGGTTTCGGGGGCCATCTATTCATTTGCCCTTGCCTATTTAGAAATTGAGGTACTCTTTCTTAATTATAAATCTACTCCTGCATTACATAGTATTTTAGGTTTCGTGCTTTCGATATTATTGGTATTTAGAACCAATACCGCCTACGATAGATGGTGGGAAGGAAGAAAACACTGGGGCGCACTCACCAATTACTCGCGATCTCTAGCCATTAAACTACATAGCATCATCCCAAACACCCATGCAGAACGTGCAGCATTATTTGAGTTAATTGGGCTAAACCCAAAAGTATTGGCAGCACATTTAAGAAATAAAAAATCCCTTTGGTACAGATGCTAACGACTTAAACCTTCCTGAGCTGGCGCAAAACATTCAACTAAACATCAAAGAAATTGCAAACACTTTTAATTTACCTAGTACCAATTTATTACCATGTGATGGCGAGTTATACTATGATGCGCATTTTCTAGAACACTCGATGGCACAAACACTTTTTGATACACTTAGTAATCAAATCAACTGACAGCAACACCATATTAAGATGTTTGGCAAAATGTTGCCCCAAACAAGACTAACCGCTTGGTATGGCGATAATGAAATTTCCTACAGCTATTCTAACCTTCACTTAGAGGCCTTGCCGTTTACACCAGCATTAGAACAACTAAGAACAAAGCTTCAAACATCATTTAACATGCCGCTTAACATTGCCTTGCTAAACTTATATCGAGATAAAAATGATAGTATGGGTTGGCATGCAGACCATGAAAAAGAGCTAGGCCTAAACCCTTCAATTGCTTCTTTAAGCGTTGGGTCGACCCGAAAGTTTATGATTAAACACAAAACCAAACCTCACCTTAAACTCACTTTACCCTTGGCACATGGTAGCTTACTGATAATGAAAGGCAGCATGCAACACCATTGGCTGCATGCTATTCCTAAGAGTAGCCAAGATTGTGGGCCGAGGATAAATTTAACGTTTAGGAATATACTCATTCGGCAATAAAATAAGTGAAGCTTGTAAATCTCTTAATACATCCTTCAATTCAATTAATTGCGCTAGGCTTATCCAAATGCTAATACAAATGCGCTCAACGTTCGACATCAAATAAACGCTATCCTTAAGTTGACTAGGTAATACTTTATCAGCAGGAAAACTGATATACCAATTCTGAATAAGTTGCTGGTTTAACTTTAAATCTTTTGCTTGCTGATACTTATGATAGGTATACGCTTTTTCAGAGATGCTAAGTACATCCGATAGCACTGCTGTGGCGGTTGGCAAAGCCCCAGCTCCTTTGCCAGTAAACAATTGCCTACCAGCATAAGCAAGGTCTAATTGGATGGCATTGTTCTCATCTGCAATACCATAAAATGGGTCATCTTCTTTCACAAATGTTGCAGCAACCCAGGCGCTAATTTCATTCTCATTTACTTTGATAGATTGGGCAACTTGTTTGATAGCAAATCCTTTAGCGATGGCAAATTCAATATCAATAGGGTGTATGTTTTGAATACCAAAGCAAAATATATCAACAGGCATGCTAACAATACCAAAAGCATGCAAATTAATAATAGTTAATTTATTACGCGCATCTAAGGCTTCAATATCCGATTGGGGATTGGTTTCTGCAAAGCCCAATTCTTGGGCCTTTTTTAAGGCTTCGTTAAAACTGTGTTGCCCATACTCTAAAACGCTCAGAATATAATTTGATGTTCCATTAAGTATTCCTTTAACAGCCAAAATGGGTTCATTCTCGTAATACTTATCTAATAAATAAATAATAGGTATACTGCCAGCAGTGGATGCCTCATAGAGCAATCTGCCACCATTTTGTAGTTGTAAGTTTAACAAATCTTGTAAATGCTCTGCAATCATTTTCTTGCTAGCAGAAACCAATACTTTTCCTTTACCTAACAGTGCTTTAGCAATATCAAAGGCCACTTCGGCATCATTGATGGCTTCTACCCAAATATCAATATCCGACTGATTTAGCAATTCTTGAGAGCTAAGTCTTAATCCATTTAATTGTAGGTGTTTTTGCGGGTGCTTTACTGCAATGTGTTTTGTGTCTAACAACAATAGTGGATTTTCGTCTACAATTCGCTGGTAGCCTTTACCTACAACGCCGTATCCAAATAATCCTATTTTCTTATGTTTATATTTCATGCTGATTTTATAAAAGCGGGTGAAAAATGATGTTGAATGAGTTCATGAATTTGCTTGGCCTCTATCAGAAAACCATCATGTCCAAACTTAGAGTCGATGATAGCAAGGGAAGCATTGGGAATAAGTCTCGATAAAAGCAATTGTTCTTGGAGTGTGAAAAGCACATCAGATTCTATGGCTACCACCAGTGTTTTGGCTTTAATGTTTGCCAAGGCCTTGTTTAGCTCATGAGATCCTCTACCAAGGCAATGGGCGTCCATGGTTTTGGTGAGTGCATAGTAACTAAAGGCATTAAACCTAAGGGCTAATTTTTGGCCTTGATAAAATTGGTAAGAAGCAGCTTTAAAATCTTTTAGTTTAGCAGCATCTTTATCAGTTTGATCCTGCACATAAGTATCATAATTTCTATAAGACAACATGGCGATAGCCCTTGCCGTTTGCATGCCTTGTATTCCTGCTAACTCGGTATCATCCTTCCAAGTGGCATCCCCTTCTATGGCCAACCTTTGGGTAGCATTAAATGCTATACCCCAAGCGGAGTGTCGAGCATTGGTAGCAATCACAACCAACTCTTTAAACAACTTGGGTTGTCTATAAGCCCACTCAAGTGCCTGCATTCCTCCCATAGAACCACCAATGCCAATTTGAATGGCTGTTATACCTAAATATTGTCTCAATAAATCGTACATCCTTACCATATCATAAATGGTTATCAATGG
>VEQB01000388.1 GCA_018883485.1 Bacteroidota bacterium | reverse complement strand
AATCTGAACCCCTATTACAATTTCTGATTTTGGTTTTGCAAGATAAAACAAGGTATAAGATAAGGCTCCAATAAAAATTAGAAAAATGATTTTCCATTTATGAATATTTAAAATATGAGCTAATTTAAAAAATGTGTTTTGCATAGAATTCCGTAAGCAATATATCAATCTCGAACAATCTTAATGAATATTTTCATCTCGACCACCTAAAAATTTAGGGTATCTCCATTCATACCGATAGATCATTAATCGAGCAACGATAATCGAACATAAGCTCAGCATCACACTAACACCAACAATCATTGAGTTATGTTCAAACTGGCCAGCAATAAATAGTCCCAGCAACAAAATACCAGCCAAGGTTACGCCGCTTTTACCTGTTTCATGATCAATTTGATAAAGTTGGGCGCTTTTTAATAGTTGTAGGTCATCCATAGAAATCCAAGGATGATCCTTACGAAATCCGCGTGATAAAACTCTACATTTCTCAATTAGATCTTGGCGAAGATCCTCCAAACCAGCATAAGGATAAATTTTATTTTCTGCATAGTAACTCATCCAATACTCATTGTTTATTAGAAACAAACTCTCTTGTATAGGTTCTATTTTAACATAACTTAAGGCAGGAATTTCATCTAAAAAATGGCGCAAGGCGCTGGTGGTTTTTTCTTCCCCATCAATTTTTCCATAACCTTTACTACTTACCAAAACGCCATACAATAAATGTTGGGTGTAATTAATGGCATATACATTCCAAACCATTTCCATTTGGTCGCTTAACTCATGCACCACTGCCACAGCAACACCTTCTAAACTTTCAACTTTTATATCTTTTAGCATATACCCTGCAAAGGTAGGTTCAAAGCGTTTAATGCACAATTTTATTTGCGCAGTAACTGCTGGCAAAGGCATCTGGTTTGGCTTTAAACACAAAGCCCATACCTAGTATATAACCCATGGCATCGCTTAAGGCCGAGTTAGATTTAAACTGCGGATTGGTATTAATATCTGCATGTACTTCCAAATCTACCTCATGCTTATCTAGCAAAGGGCAAAGTTGGTAAGCAATTTGAATAGATCTGCTCACTTCTTCAATCATGCGTTCTTTTAAGGAGTAAACTTGCTTGGTTTTCTCGCTAGAAATAAGCATAAATCCGCCATGTTTGGGTCTAACAAAAACTATTACTGTGGCATACTCTGTTACCAAGCCTGTAACCTGCGAATCGGTGCCAATACATACTTTGAGCTTGTGTCCCGTTTCTTTTTCTTTTAATATCAGCGCTTCTACTTCTTGGTCAATATCCCGCTTAATTTTTTCACCGTTTAATCTTCGCCATTCCATAATCAGATGTTTTTATAAAACTAAGGATTACAAATTAGAATGCAAGAACAATTTGGTTAACAAATGTTTAAATTTTTATCGGCGTTGGTCTTTTTGGAAGTCGTAGTAGCAGTTTTTAATGGCAACCACCAGCTCATAATCTGTACAATTGAGGATAAAATAGTGGGGAAGGTTACAGAATTTTTTAAATTCATATATCTGTTTTTCCGAAATTCCGGTGGCTCTTACGATAAGCTCGTTGGTATATTTATGGTCTACCAATTCTTGTTCGTAATACAAGGCCCTTAGCCTTTCAATTTTTTGGTATTGCTCTAAACGTTTATTGCCTTGGGCAAATACATCACTCAAGGGCGCGCCAGTATAGCCTAAAATCCAAGAGCGTTGGTGACGATAATCGTTTAAAATGGGGCTATTTTTCATTTCTTTGGCAGCGGCTCTGGCTATGCTATCTCGGCGCTTTTGGTTATAGTTTACTTCTGCTTCTTTTAGCCTGTAGGTGGTGGGTTTTAGGCGCACACGAATAGGATCTGTTAAGTTGCCAACCACATATTTTTTAACGGGCAGCACATAATTGAGGTAGCCAATAACAGAGAAAACCAAAGTATCTCCTTCTTGAACCCTTATGCCAAATGCGCCATAGCGGTTGCTGATGTACCTTTCGCCAGAGGGCTTTTTAAGGATATTGGCAAGAGGTATGGTATTGTTGGTATCGGCCCCAATAATATAGCCTCTAAGGAGAAAGCCAGTAGGAGGGGGCTGAAATTGCGCATGGGTGTACTGCGCAATAAAGAGGAAAATGAAAAATAGGAATTGCCGTGTTTTCAATGCAACAAAGAAAAACAATTAAGCGTAAAAGTGGAGGGCATTGTTACAGCAGGTAAATATTTGTGTATCTTTGTGGGCTAGTTCTTTATTTCTGGGGCTGACCGGTATTGACGGGGTGATTAATTGGCATGTAAGCATGTAGTGCTTTGGACAGTTGGCACTATAATCTCAATTTCCAAAACCATAGTTGGCGAAACTTCATTCGCAATGGCTGCCTAATCAGGAAGATTACGCATATGCCTTCGGTTCGGTGATACTTGTCTTGTCGTATTGCCACTAGAACCGTCATCAGACAGGGACTTTTTGCGGTGTGGTTACTGGCTGTAAAGAGTATTTAGTAAATATAGTTTGGGTTGGTAAGCACAACAACCTGCCCAAGCCGAAAACAATGTTGCGCTAAACGTGTAGAAAGCGTGACCATTGCACCTCCGGACCAGGGTACGACTCCCTGCAGCTCCACAA
>VEQB01000038.1 GCA_018883485.1 Bacteroidota bacterium | reverse complement strand
TATAACTAAGATTAAGTAAATTTTATTTTTCATAGGTTCAAATAATTATACTGCAATGTAAATAAGATATGTTTCAATTCAAAGTTAAATAATTGTTTTTTTAGTTGTAAATAATTGAGCAATTCAAGAGCACTGCTCCTTTGGTTATACTGCACTTGCACCAAACTCAAGCTATCTCCATTGCCATTTAAACCACCCACAACATCACAAAGGCATTGTTCTTTGCCCATAAGGCTGCGAGGCATAAAAGAAACAAAGAATCACCTTACATAAAAAACCTCTCGACTACGAGGACAGGAGCCTATATTAAATTAAGGGTAAGAGGGAAAGGGCGCTGCGCGCCCTTTCCCTCTTACTTTTTGTGCACGAAAAACCGGTCCTCGCGCAGTCGAGAGGTGGTCCTCGCGCAGTCGAGAGGCTATACCATTTTACTAAAAATAAACCAATTTTTGCGCGCCGCAACCCGGTCCTTGGATCCCGGTCGAAAGGCGGTTTCGCAGTCGAGAGGCTATTCCCTTTTATTAAAAACAAACCAATTTTGCGTTCCGCAACCCTAACATCGAGCAAGGTCGAAAGACGTTTTCTTAATATTAACATCCCTCACTAAAGCAAACAGCATTCGTTTTAGCACTAATTCAAAACCGTTGCTTCGTTACTTGGTGTTAGCTTGGTGGTAACAAATCACTTTCCTAACTTGCGACTATGAATGAGCAAACTATTTGGGAGGCTTTAGAAAGCGTAATGGACCCAGAAATACCCACTATTTCTATGGTAGATATGGGCATAATTACTGGGGTTAAAACCAGTGCCGATTTTAAACAGGCCTTTGTAGAAATGACCCCAACTTTTAGTGGCTGCCCGGCCATTAAACAAATGGAACAAATGGTTTTTGATAAGCTTAAAGAAATTGGCTTTGAACAAGTAGAAGTTAAAACAACTTTTAACAAACCTTGGAACAGCAACCTAATAACCGAACGAGGTAGACAGCATCTTAAAAAACATGGTCTTGCCCCTCCTCCCCAGCACAAAGGAGAAATAACCCAAGAATTATTAGAGAACATTGAATGCCCCTTTTGTAGCAGCCGCAATGTGGATTTAAAAACACCTTTTGGCCCAACCTTATGCAGAAGCTTGCATTATTGCAATAATTGTTTGCAGGCCTTTGAGCAATTTAAGCCGGTAGTTTAAGTCATATACAAAACCTAATCCTTCACAAAAACCAAATGCTCCCTTACATAATTTGCTTTTATTCCATACTATGATTACAATCTAAGCCAGATAATAAGCCCCCCCGCCACTTTTTTGTGATATACAACCATTTAGTAATTTGGTCAAATTTTTAGCTTACACTTCAATTTAAATTTGATAAAAAAAACAAAATGAAACCTTTAAATAAAATTTTATTCTTAGCCCTATTTTTACTTACGACTTCTGAAACTTATTCTGCAAATTTATTGAGACAAAATTTAATTAATGCGGGCAGCAAAGAAAATGCTTTGATATTATACAGGCTATACAGTAATAGTGAAAAAGCTTCTGTTTGGTCAGATAAAATAACGCAAGTTTTAAGTTTGAACATTTGGAATTCTTCGCAAATAAATTTGTTAAACAATTTACATGGAGAAATAAACTCTCAAATATTCGATACAACCTCTCAAGCATTTATCAATTTCAATGGATTTATGCAAAATTGGAAAACACAAGCACTATCTCATTTTAACATTGTTCAGTTAAGATTTATTGTTACTATTGTCATGGATTACAATCCTATGATGTTCCTGAACCAGGTGAAAGCAATGGAACCAAGTGTAATTGTAGCACTGGTAGTGACTGGTGCGGTGGAACATTAATTCCTGGAGAAAATTGCACGTCTAAATTAAAATGCGACGAACAAGATGGTTGCGGCACCTTATGGCTTCATAAATGCAACGGAACCTGCACGGGAGCTCAACCAATGACGACAAATGGTAGTATTCAATGGTAAAAATGAAATTTAAAATAAAAGTTATACTATTTGTTTTATATGCTTCTATTTGTCTTTTATCTGGTTATTTCGGATGGAAAATACAAATGGCATTGGTTTGTACAGCCTCTTTTCTAACATTTTACTTTCTTAGAAATGAAAATTTATTAACCAACTTAATTTTCCTAATTCCCAATTTGATATTTTCCTTTTATGGTTTTGAGCTTCACCTTCATGTTTTACCTATAAAAGTTTTTCCATTTTTAGCCTTCTTAAGCTTCCGTTTTATAAAAAATGAATTAAACGGATTAACCATTTCCTTAATAAGTCTATTACTTTTTTCACTCGGCTTTTTTGGCATGGGAGCTTATCTCAACTGGGAAAATAATTTACCTTATAAAACCTCTATTGATAAGCCTTTTGATTATCAATTATACAACTCAGATTCCATAGATATAAAGGGTAGTATTTTAAATTCAGACTCCTTGATTGTTTTTGATGGTTGGACTGTTAATTGCGGAATTTGTTTTAAAAAAATGCCAGAATTCAACTTTTTGAAGGAAAAATTTAAAAATGAAAAAGTTGCTTTTTTTACACTCAATTTTCCTACGGAAGATAGCTCTTTAATAATTGCCAAAAAGAGAATTGAAAAGTTCAACCCAAATGGGAGAAATCTTTTCACTAGAAACAATAAAATATGGGAGGAGCTTAATATTATGGGGGTTCCCGTTTACTTTCTAATTAAAAACAAACAAATTCTTTATTTAGGCCATACCGAAATTTCTAAGCTTCAAGTTGGTGAAAATTTAGAAGACAAAATAAAATTTGCATTGAAACCATAAAAATGGACTTTGATTTTTAATCTAAGATTTAAATTTTAATTACAAAACCTAATCCTTCACAAAAACCAAATGCTCCCTTACATAATTGGCTTTTTCAATTACTTCGGTAAGTGTGGGAGCCATAATGCAAACATGCCCCATTTTACGCATAGGCTTGCTTTCTGCTTTGGCGTATAAATGAATAAAAACACCTGGCAGTTTGCTTACCTCTTCAAGCTTATCTAACTTATAAGAACCAGAAAAATCTGGTGCGCCTAATAAATTAATCATAGCGGCGGGTTGAACCAACTCAGTTGAGCCGAGAGGAAGGCCAATTACTATTCTGGCCAACTGTTCGAATTGTGATGTGTAACATGCCTCAATGGTATGGTGTCCGCTGTTGTGGGCGCGTGGTGCTACTTCATTTACCCATATTTTTCCTTCTTGATCCAAAAACATTTCTACAGCAAATAAGCCTGGGCCATTTAAAGCTTTTACTACTTTTCTTGCAATTTGCTCGGCTTCCTCTTCTATAATTGAGCCAACTCTAGCCGGACTTAATAATAAAGTTACCAGGTTAGCTTTGGAGTCGAACTCCATTTCTATACTAGGATAAGAAACTATGTTTCCTTGCTTATCTCTGGCTACAATTACTGCCAGTTCTTTTTCACAAGGCACAAAAGCTTCTAATACACATGGTCCTTCAAACGGGATGGGCTCATTCCCTTTTAGAATATCATGCTTGTTAAGGATAGCCACACCTTTACCATCGTAACCCCCTTTGCGGGTTTTTGCTACAAACTTATTACCTGGTAATTTCTCTATAGCTGCTGCCCATTCGTTTGGGTTATTAACTAAGAAAAAAGCACCTGTTGGAATTTGATGATCAAGGTAAAATTGCTTTTGTAAACCTTTATCTTGAATGAGTTGCAAAATTTTTGGAGAAGGAATAATTTCTTTACCTGCTTCTTCCAAAGCAATTAATGCTTCTGTATTTACGTGTTCAATTTCCCAAGTAAGCACATCGCTAATTGCCGCAAGCTGATTTATTTTCTCAGCATCCATTAAGCTTCCTTCAATAAAATTGGAGGCTAAAGGCGCGCAAGGGCAGTTACTATCTGCTTCTAAGATATTGTAACTAAGATTTAACCTTAGGGTTTCCTCAATCATCATGCGGCCCAATTGACCACCCCCTAACACTCCTATTCGCTTTTTTAATGGATTCATTTGCCCACAAAGCTAATTTTTAAACCCCAAAAACCCTATTTACTAGATTGCGATTTATTTAAAACAGTTTGGTAATAGGCTTCATAATGTGGAACTATTTGGTTGATGTCGAATTGAGCGGCTCTCTTTTTTGCATTGGCTTTAAACTGCAACAAGCGGCTCTCATCTTCTAGCAAATAGATTGCCTTTTCGGCCATACCTTGCACATCTCCAACATTACATAAAAAGCCTGTTTCACCGTCAATGTTTAATTCTGGTATACCACCAGCATTACTAGAAATTACTGGCAATTCGCAAGCCATTGCCTCTAAGGCAGCCAAACCAAAACTTTCAGTTTCACTAGGCATTAAAAACAAATCACAAACAGATAATATTTCTTGCACTTGGTTTTGTTTTCCTAAGAATGTTACAGCATCATAAAGGCCCAACTCCCTGCATAACATTTCTATATGAATTCGCTCAGGTCCATCACCCATAAGCAATAATTTGGCTGGCATTTTCTTGTACACCTCCGCAAAAACCTTAACCGCATCATCAATGCGTTTTACTTTTCTAAAATTAGAGGTATGCACCAACAATTTTTCTCCATTAGGTGCAATTGCTTTTTTAAAGTGCGAATGGTCTTTCTTGCTAAACCTATCTAAATCAATAAAATTTGGAATAACCTCAATATCACGCTTTATCTTAAAAAAGCTGTAGGTATCATCTTTCAGCGATTGCGAAACTGCCGTTACCCCATCAGACATGTGAATGCTATAGCAAACCACAGGTCCAAAGCTCGCATCTTTTCCTACAAGTGTAATATCTGTTCCGTGTAGGGTGGTTATAACAGGGATATAAATTCCCTCCATCGCCAAAATTTGCTTAGCCATTATAGCCGCAGAGGCGTGTGGGATAGCATAATGCACATGCAGTAAATCTAATTTTTCGAACTTAACTACATCTACTAAATGACTGGTTAAAGCCGTTTCATAAGGAGGAAAATCGAATAATGGGTAATTAGACACATAAACCTCATGGTAAAAAGTATTTCCGGTAAAAGTATCTAATCTGGCAGGCTGTTTATAGGTAATAAAATGAACTTTATGTCCGCGCAAAGCCAAAGCCTTACCTAATTCTGTAGCAACCACACCACTTCCCCCGTAGGTAGGATAACAAACTATACCAATATTCATAAGAATTGTTTACTAATAAAGCTTCAAAGGTGGGGATTTGTTTTTACATTAATGTTAACCCTACCTTTGCCTCATGTTTGAAAATGCATCCAGAACCGAAATTAGCAGTTTAGGGGAGTTTAGATTAATAGACCACCTAACCAAAAATATTACCCTTAGAAATAACACCTTAAAAGGCGTTGGCGATGACGCCGCCGTTATTGAACATGAAGGAGGAACCTGCACTGTGGTAAGCACAGACATGCTGGTAGAAGGCGTTCACTTTGATTTAAGCTACTTTCCATTGAAACATTTGGGGTATAAAGCCATAACGGTAAATTTAAGTGATATTTATGCCATGAATGCTAAGCCAAAGCAGGTTACAGTTTCTATTGCCCTATCTAGCAAATTTTCTTTAGAAGCTGTAGAGGAGCTTTACGAAGGCATTTACTTGGCCTGCGATAGATACCATATAGATTTGGTAGGTGGCGATACCACCACTTCTAAACATGGTTTAACCCTTAGCATTACCGCCATTGGCGAGGCTCAAAAAGAAGATATTGTTTATAGAAGTGGCGCTAAAGCCAACGAAATTTTAGTTGTTAGTGGAGATTTAGGGGGTGCTTATGCCGGTTACCAGCTTTTAGAAAGAGAAAAACGGGTTTACTTAGATAATCCCAATGCACAACCAGATTTATCTGGCTTTGATTATATTTTAGAACGCCAACTTAAGCCGGAAGCCAGAAAGGATGTAGTTGATATTCTTAAAAACCTTGGGATCAAACCTACCTCAATGATAGATGTGAGTGATGGCCTTGCCAGCGAATGCTTTCATTTGGCCTCGCAATCTGCACTTGGAATTACCTTGTATGAAGAAAAGATACCCATTGACCCAACTACTTATAATTTTGCGAGAGAATTGGATATAGACCCAACACTATGTGCCTTAAGCGGTGGCGAAGACTATGAATTACTTTTTACCATCAAGCAAGAAGATGTAAGTAAGATAGAGTTTCACCCAGATTTTAGCATGATTGGTCATATGACAGACCTTGCCAGTGGTCATAAAATGGTAAGTAAGAGCGGAAATGTGCATGATTTAAAGGCCCAAGGGTGGACCGCATTTTAATAAGATAAAAAAATTGTTAAGACACCTGCTATTCAAGTGAATTTCCTTTTCTTTGCTTATTCATGAGAAAGCTATTTTTGATTTTATCCTTAGTTGCGGCAAATTGGGTTCAAGCCCAAGTATTGCCCACCTTTGGTAATTCTAGAACAGGAGGCAGTGGCATGCAATTTTTAAAGATAATGCCAGATGCCCGCGGAGCTGCTTTAGGCGGGGCTGCGGCAGGTATTTCTAGCGACCCTTCTGCCATGTTTTGGAACCCTGCTGGCATTACCAGAGGCGATACAGGGAAATTAGATATCTTACTTTCTCATACCAGTTACTATGCCAATGCCAATTTAAATTATTTAGGCCTTACGTTTAAACCAGGTAAATACTCACATTTTGGGCTTCAAGTGAGCTCCCTTAATTATAATGAGATGGAAGAAACAACGGAGTTTCAACCAACAGGAACTGGAAGAACGGTGAATGTAAGCAATACCTTAATTGGTTTAACCTATGCCAGAATACTAACAGAGAATTTTAGCTTTGGGGTAAATGCAAAATGGGCCCATGAAGGCATTGCAGATGTTGCCGTAAACAATGTTTTATTTGATTTAGGTTTAACCTATTACATTGGTTTAATGAATAGTAAATTTGGCGTTTCATTCTCTAATTTTGGTGTAAATGTGGCACCAAGTGGAGAAGTTAGTTTACTAAAAATGAATGGCGAACAGACTATCAATTCTTTTACTGAAATTTCTGTCCCTAGTGCATTTAGGTTTGGCGGTTCTTTTGACCCAATTAGTAAAGGCGCACACAGATTAATGGTAGCTGCCCAATTAAGCCACCCAACAGATAATAATGAAACCTTTGCTTTAGGCACAGAATACTCTTGGAAAAATATTTTGTTTGGAAGAGCAGGTTATGAATTTGGAAGCGATGAAAACTACCGCATGCCTACTGTTGGCGCAGGAATAAAGTTACGCAAACGCAATGGAACTTATCGCATTGATTACGCGTTTTCTGCAAAAGAAAGATTAGGAAATCATCACCGTTTAACCCTAGGCATATGCATTTTATAAAGACGTTTACTTTGGCAATTGCCGCGCTATTACTTGTGAGCAGTTGTAACATTTTTGGTAATAAGCAAAACGATACCGTAGACGATATTTTTGTGCAAGGAAATATTGACCCTAATTTGGTTCCAAACAATGTAAGTTATGTACCACTCTATCCTTTTATTACCAATGTTAACAAGCCCTTAGATGTATTTGTAGGTTACGACGATTTGATTTATGCAATTGCAGATAACGACGAAACAAGTATAGATGACAATGAGCTTATGATTTTTGATGGCAAGGCAAACCTTGTTTTTAGAATGACCATAACAGGTGCCACAGATATTACCCAAGACCGCAGATTACACACTTTTGTGGCAGGAAGATACTATACCACAGCAGATAAAAGTGTGAGCTTAGCGGCAATTTATCATATAGAAAACTTGGCTGCGGGTTCGCCTATTTTTAGAGATACGCTTAAGCATTTTGCTTGCGATGAAAGTCGTAGAAACACTTCGTTTAGGGGTGCAGACGATATAGCTGTGCAATTTACAGGTATTGCTACTTTACACGATAATACTTTATATGTAGCCCGCACAGGACCAAGAAATGATATTAGCAGTTTTACCAGACCAGATAATGGCGTATTGGTGTTTAATAGTGCTGGAGAAAATATTGGGTTTGCAAACGGTTTGAACCCAACACAAAGTAGTTTAAAATCTGCAGCAGGTATAACTGGCATAGCCACACAAGCGGGGCCACCGCAGCGCATTTCTGGCATTAGTATTTCGCCAAATTTTTATCTGTCGCTAGGCGATCCAAGTTATGCTTTAGAATATAGAGCTATAAGTATAGTGGCCACCAACGACCCAGACCAAGGCATGGTATATAATGAGAATACCAATTTCTTAAACTTTGATGATACCAAAGCCAATCGGTTTATGTATGAAAGTTTTAGGTTTAAAGAACCACAAGACATCTATTACGCGCCAGATGCAAGTGGTTATATTTTTGTGACAGACAAAGCCACAGATTCTTTGTACATTTTTACCAATGTTGGATTTGAAGGGGTAAATCCACCTGCTAATAGCAATGTTAAAAAGCAAATTATTGTATCATTTGGCGGCAGTGGTATAGATGGAAAAGCGAGTGGCCCTTTTAATTTTATTGACCCTACTGGTGTCTGCTATAACCGCAGAAATATCTTGGTAGCAGATAAAGGAAACAATAGAATTTGTAGATATATTTTAAATACCGACTTACAATAAAAAATAAAAACCATGAGAAAATTAAGCTTAATTATTTTAACAGGAGCACTATTGATTGGCGCTTGTAAAAAAGAAGACAAGAAAGATGATGGAGGTAACAACGGAGGAACAAGTACAACCTGTTTATTACAAAATTTTATTGATTCTACCGATAGAGAGTTTAGGTTTAATTACAACGGAAACCTTAAAAATGGGGTTGACCATTATGAAAAAAACTTGTCTACCGGTAATTGGGGGCTATCGGATCAATATGCTTTTGAATACAATAGCAATAATACCCTAAACAAATTCATAACACGTTCTGGCAGTTATAAGGAAACCGTTACATTAAATTACACTGCTGGCAAAGTAACTACAGCAGAGCTTTATGATTCTTCCTCATCTGGGCCGAATGAATATAGCTTTACAATTGGTTATATTTACAATGCAAGCAATAAAATTAGCAAGTGGAATATATTCGAAAAAAGTGATCCAAATACTATTTTATTTACTGCTGACTTCAACTATGATGGCATGGGAAGCATCAAAGAAATTATTTTAAGCGAAGAAGATGGCACTGGTAAAATAATTCCAAGTGAGAAATATACTTTTACCAATGAGAATTTTATGCTAGCTGATCCGACTCTTCCAGCGCTTCTTTTAGACTTTCCATTTTTTTACTTAGTGTTCAATCAAAATGGGATGAAGCAATTTAATGCTATCAAATCCTATTTTTGGGACGAGGACTTAAACACATGGGAACTAGACTATAATTCTGATTTCCAAAATTCATTTGACAGTAAAGGAAATTTAACCAAAATGGTATTTGAAAACGAAGCATACCATTTTAACTGGGTATGCAAATAGTTAGGTTAAAATATCCCCCTTTTTGGGGATAGGGTGGGTTACAAATAAAATTATCTTTGTTACTGTAAATGAAACAAAGGAATCCTACCTCAATATTTTATTTATTATTTAGTTACCAATGGCCTGTCTTATTTAATTAAGTCAGGCTTTTTGGTTAAAAGGGGTTTACTGTACAATCATTTTTTTTCGTTTAGTCCATTTCTCCAATTCCACCGCCCAAAATACAATGCTAGACAAGCCAAGGCAAATCAACAATTCTGATAAGGAAAGTGCTTGAGTTCTAAAAACAGCTTGCAAAAATGGAACATAAATAACAGCCATTTGCAATACAAGAGTAATAATTACAGCAGCTACCAAAGGTTTATTGCCAAATATTCCTTGTTTAAAAAGAGACTTCCAATCGCTGCGTATAGCCATGGCGTGCCCCATTTGTGAGATACTTAAAACTGTAAATACCATAGTCATCCATTTCTCATTTTCTGCATGTATGGCCCAAACTTGAGTTGCAATACAAACGGCACCCATCAATAAACCCACCCATAGAATATGCACACCCACCCCTCCTTCAAAAATACTTTCTTTTGGCTTGCGAGGAGGTCGTTTAAGAATATTTTCTTCTGCGGCTTCAGACGCAAATGCTAGCCCTGGCAAACCATCTGTAACTAAATTAATCCAGAGAATATGAATAGGAAGCAATGGAATAGGCAAACCAATTAAAGGGGCTAAGAAGATAGTCCAAACTTCCCCACTATTGCTGGTCATGGTATATTTTATGAACTTCCGAATATTATCAAATATTCTTCGTCCCTCTTGTACTGCTCGAATAATGGTTGCAAAATTATCATCGAGCAATATCATGTGAGCAGCTTCTTTAGAAACATCCGTTCCTGTGATACCCATGGCAATACCAATATTTGCTCTTTTCAAAGCTGGAGCATCATTAACGCCATCCCCTGTCATTGCCACAAACTGATTTTTATTTTGCAGGGCTTTAACAATTTCTAGTTTCTGTTCGGGCGATACGCGTGCATATACTTTTATGTACTCAATCTCTTTTTCAAAGGCATCTTCTGATAGAATAGCAAGTTCTGCTCCTGTAATTACCGTATCTGTTTTACGTCTTAAAATTCCTGTTTCTAGTGCTATTGCTTTTGCAGTAGAAGGATGATCCCCTGTTATCATTACTGGGGTAATACCAGCGGTATGGCAATCTGCAATTGCCTTAATCACTTCCTCTCTTGGAGGGTCAATCATAGCAACTAGACCTATAAATTTTAAATCTACTTCGATGGATTCGAAAGAAATCTTTTCGGGTATTTCATTAATTACTTTTGCGGCATAAGCTATTACCCGCTTACCTTGTTTGGCAAAGTCTTCTGTGGCTAAATTTATTTCATTAGGACTAATGCTACTGCAACAGCTTAAGATATTTTCGACAGCACCTTTGGTAATTACTAACCATTGATTGGCTAAAGGGTAAATGGTAGTCATACATTTACGCACCGAATCGAAAGGTAGCTCATACTTACGTTTAAAATCAGCAGACCAAATTGCCGAATAGTCTTTATGGCTTCGGGTATAATTTACCAAAGCAACTTCGGTTGGATCACCTTGAAGTTGATTAGATTCATTTGCAATTACATCATGGTTTAACTCCATGGATAACAACAAAAACTGTTCGGTTGAAAATCCACTTACAATTTCCACATTCGGCAAAATCCAAGTATCCATCACTGTCATTTTATTTTGGGTGATGGTTCCAGTTTTATCAGAACAGATATAAGTAACAGAACCTAAAGTTTCAACAGCTGGTAATTTTCTGATTAGGGCATTTTTTTGCACCATACGGCTAGCGCCTATGGCCAGAGCAATAGTAATTACAGCAGGTAATGCTTCGGGAATTGCGGCCACAGCTACAGATATTGCAGTAAGCAACATGCGAATAGGATCTTCACCACGCAATAAGCCTGCACCATAAATTATGGCACAAATAAATACAACTACTATAGATAATTTTTTACCAAAATCTGCCAGCCTATTTTGGAGCGGCGTTTTCAATTCATCACCTTGCAACAGTTTAGCTATACGCCCAATTTCTGTGTTCATTCCTGTAGCCACCACTATTCC
>VEQB01000387.1 GCA_018883485.1 Bacteroidota bacterium | reverse complement strand
GAACTTGTTCGGGGTCGAGTTCGGTGGGTAATTTACCGAAATGCAGCGCCATAGCAGCCACATGACGAGAATAACAATGATAGGTGATGCTACTTCTGCCTAAAACAGAAATAGTGCGCTCAAAACGCCCCATTAAATCTGTAAAGCCAGCAATCTCACGCTTAGCACAATTGATTAATTTGTTCTCCCTTAATTCTTCAGGGCTCTTTTTTTTGTTACCATAATGTTGTTTATTTACACAAACAATATAATAAACTTTAATAAATGCTACCGCAGGTTTAGTTCAACAGCACATTGGCAATAGGCGGGGTTTCGTGTACCAAAGACAGTTTTGTGGTTGGTCAAAAATTTGGTTTTCAAATCAAGTTTTGTGGTAAAAGTCCCGCCCTTCGGGTAGCAAAACGTTATAGCCAATGGTAGGACGACCGTTCCAAAGACGACAGACCGACCAAAATTTAAACATTAAAACAAAGACAAACCATTTTGACAAGTGACCAACATATTGAACATATTCTAACTGGACAGCAATCATTCCAACACGCAGACCAACCCAATGTATTTTTATTTTTTGCCCTCCCGCATTTTTTAAAAACAATTTTATTGCCGACACACATTTGGCACATTTGGTTTTGCCCAACAGCACAAGCCGACCCTTCACAAAACCAAAAGAGCCAAATTTTCCCACGCTCTGTTTGGCTTCTGTGCATCTTGACAAGTTTGTTTTCTTTTGACAGTTTTGCTCAAATCAAACCACCACAGACACCACAGTTTGAAAACCAACAACCGCAGACACCAACTCAAAACCCTTTAGGAGCAACAGGTAATGACATTATGGAACAAACATACCGTAATGCAGAGCAACAAATGGGAGCTTACATGAACCGACCTTACTTGACACCTGAACAAAACAAAAAAGCTGCACAACAATTCCAACTGCAACAGTTGCAAAAGCAATCAGGTTACGGCAATCCGCCAGCCCAAAACAATTTTAACCAAATGACACCAAAAGCCAAAATGGAAAAAGAAATGGTGGAAATACTAAAGGAAAGCCAAAACAGCAACTCAGCTACAAATGAAAAAGGCTACTATAATTCAGCCGAATTTAAAAACGACCTTTCTAACTACATTAAGGCAAAAGACATTATAAAAGCAATGTTGAATAATCAACAAAACTTATCCATCAAAGACGCTTTTTATTTTTCAGAAGCTGCCTTCGGCAGCTTGCATTTGAATAATCAGGAATACAATAACACCATAAAATCTAACACCGACTTTATTAAACAATGGTTGAAAGAAAACGGCTACAACCTTTCTGACAAAGAAGCTTTACATTTTGGAATACAAAAATTTATGTCAGACACTTTATATATTACAGTTGACGGAAAAAGGCAAGGACACGTTCCTTACTATTACGACTACATAGACGCTTTATCAGGCAAAGACAGAAGAAATTATTTTGTAACAAAAACCATTGCCACAGGTAGCGGACAATGCCACACTTTCCCAATTACCTATTTAATTTTAGCCGAAGCCCTCGGAGTAGATGCAAACTTGGCTTACAATCCGATGCACTCATTTATTCGTTTCAAAAACAACGCTGGAACAGTAATCAATTATGAAACTACCGTTGACAAATTTTTACCCAATTCATTTTACATTGAAACACTTCCAGTAATGGCAGAAGCCCAAAGAAATAGTTTGTATGTAACAGAGTTAAACAAAAAACAAGTTGTGGCTTCTGTGCTATTTGACTTAGCCGTAAACTTCATAAAAGAACATTGGCTACACGACAAGACTTTTGTTTCTGAATGTATCAGCATTGCCGAACCATATTTTCCAAATCAAGGCTTTATAAATACAGCAAACAATTACTTGCATAAACGATTGTATGCTGACGACTTCAATAATAAAATCCAAGAAAAAGGCATTAAGGATTTCAACGACATTCAAAAATATCCCGATGTATTTCAAGCATACAAAAACTATTACGGTTACATGGAAAGTGTAAGCAAATTAGGAATACAAGATTTCCCCGAAGCGGAATACTTGCGAATGCTTTCTTATTATGACCAGAAAGGAAAATTACAAACAGCACAGAAAATAAATTCAAAATCAAAAAAATCACTATTCATAAATTAATACTTTTGTTATGATGAAAAACCACATCAAAATATTTATAGCAACATTACTGTTGCTTGGAGCTTGTAAAACTCAAAAACCTGTTGTTCAAAACAGTGTTTCACAAGCACCTGTTACAACCATTCAGACAAAGGCTGACACGATAAATTACAATTATCCACCACCAAGAAATTACAGTGTTCCAAAAAAAATATTCAAGGAATTAGAAAATTACGAAATGGCTTTTGATGAATTGAAAGCCATGTTAGAAGGAACGAAAGAACCAAACTTTGAAAGAGCCGTTTTCATAAGCGAAAATCCTTATTATAGCAATAAATACAAGTATGAAGAATTTCAGAAATTAGTCGATGTTCACTTATATTTTGTAACACTAGTGTCCCGTTAAAAATATTGAAATTTGTTTGAAATTCTTGATATCATTAGGTTTTTAGGTGAAAATTGTCGGTGACGATTTGAATTGGAATTTTGTTTTAAGATTCATATTTGACTATGAAT
>VEQB01000386.1 GCA_018883485.1 Bacteroidota bacterium | reverse complement strand
ATGTAATGTTTAAGACTGTCTACATAGGAAAAGGGAATACCATTTACAGAAACCTCAGCAGTTTTAACAATTGGGTAAGGGTCTTGGCTATAGTAATTACTAGTAAGGGTAAGTCGGATAAAAGAGCTGTCTGGCTCTGTGGTTACGCTTCCCTCCACCACCAAAAGCGGTTCTGCGTTTGGAATATCAATATCAATCTCTTCTTTGCAAGCGCCTAAAAAAAGTAAGGTAAGTAAACTGAGGTGAATATACTTTTTCATGCTGTGATTAGAATTTAAAGTTATAGGTTATAGAAGGAACAAAGGTGAAGAGATACCATTTATAGACAATAGGTCTATTAGTATTTGGGTCGTTATCATAACTTAGTGTGTAGGCATTTTTTCTGCCATAAACATTGTAGATGGCAATTACAATATCGCTTTCATTTTTATAAGCTCTTCCAGGCCTTTTCTTTCTGCCAATGGTCATCGAAACATCTGCACGGTGATAGGCTGGAAACCTAGCGTTATTGCGGGCGCTGTAGTAGATGGAAGGTTGGGTTCCGCCAAAAACGCTGTACCTCTGACTAGCTTGTGTAAAGGCTTCTCCTGTGGCGTATACAAAATTTCCAGAGATGCTTATTCTGTCGTTAATTTCTTGGTTCAAAACGAATGAAAAATAGTGGGTTCTATCAAATCTAAAAGAGTACCATTGGCTGTTGTTTACATTGTTTGCTTGCCGTTCAGATTTTGCTAGTGTATAGCTTAACCATCCTGTTGTTTTCCCTGTTTGTTTTCTTACAAAGGTTTCAATACCATAAGCGCGGCCCTGCCCAGCCACCACTTGCCCTTCAATGGCTTCATTAAATTGAATATCCGCACCCTCTCTTAGCTCTACAGTATTTGATAGTTTTTTATAGTAGGCTTCTGCAGAGAATTCGATTTTGTTATCCATAAAGTTTCTAAAGTAGCCCAATGCGTATTGGTCAGACATTTGTGGTTTAATGTAATTATCGCTTGGGGTCCAGAATTCTTGACCCACAGATGCGGTTATGTTTTGGATAAGGTGCATGTATTGGTACATGCGATTGAAGGAGGCTTTTACCGAACTTTTTTCATTGAGCATATAGGTTAGGTTCAACCTTGGTTCTACGCCTACATAGGTATTGTAGATTTCATTATCGGCATAATTAGTATATGGGTTGTTAGGGTCTTTTGGGCTTTCTTTGATTATCCCATTTTCTAAATATGTTGGGTTTCCATTTAAGTAGTTAATGCTTCTACCCTCGCCAATATTGGAGAAAATAGAAACTCTAAGGCCATATTCGGCAGAAAATCTTGGTCCATATTTAAACGCGTGTGATGCATATAGATCTTGTTGAAGGGCGCGCTTTTTGGGTAAGGATTGTGACTCTGCAATAGAAGCTTTTGTGATAGGATCGATTTTGCCAGGCAAGAAAACGTAGTTATTTAATTTAGCGCCAAATTTGAAAGAGTTGGCATTGTTATAAAAGTAGTTTCCATCTACTTTTAAGTTAATGTCGTCGATGTAATTGGTTCGTGTAAAGTTTAGGTTGTCGCTAATGTTGATATCGAAATTATAGTTGTAACGAGAGTAAACCACGCTTGTATTTACGAAAAGTTTGCTGTTAAAAATATGGTTCCAACGCAGTGTACCCGTTTTATTACCCCAGCCAAAACCAAATAGGCCGCCAAAGGCTAGATCGTCTCTACCAAAATAGCCTGAAAGGTAAATTCTGTCTTTATCACTTATGGTATAATTTAATTTAATGTTTAGATCGCCAAAATAGGCGTCTACGTCTTTTAGCTGGGGATTTAAAGGGAAGAAAACATCAAAATAGCTGCGTCGGCCGCTAATAAGGAAGGAAGCCTTATCTTTAACAATTGGTGCTTCTACGGTTAACCTAGAGGACAAAACGCCAATACCGCCCGTAACGCCTAATTTTTTGGAGTTTCCATCTTTCATATGCACATCTAACACAGAAGCCAATCTTCCACCATATTGAGAAGGGATGCCCCCTTTATATAATTCAAAATCTTTGATAGCATCGCCATTGAAGGTAGAAAAGAAACCCAATACATGGGAGGGGTTGTAAACTACAGCCTCGTCTAACAAAACTAGGTTATGGTCTATATTACCACCACGCACAATAAAGTTTGTTGAACCATCGCCAGCGGCTTGCACGCCAGGAAGAAGTTGAATGGCTTTGATGATATCCACCTCTCCTAAAAGGATGGGTATTTTTTTAACTTGTTTTACATCAATTTTTACCACACTCATTTTGTTTTGAGAAACGTTGGCATCGCTAATTTTATCGCTTTGAACCACCAACTCTTTAAGTTCTTTTTTCGACTCTTTTAGCTCGATATTGAGTTTAAGATTTTGGGTAAGCGTGATTTCTTTTATCTGGGTTTCGTAGCCTACATAGCTAATTTCTAATTTATAAGTGCCAGCTGGCAAGCTTAGGGAATAGAAGCCGTAAGCATTGGTTGTTACACCTGTTTTTAGCGCTGGAACCGCAATAGAGGCCCCAATTAATTCTTCCCCATTTTTGGCATCATTGATATTGCCACTAATGCTCAAGTTTTTTTGGGCTAGGGCTGATTGGTTTACTACAGCTCCTATAAAGAGTATGCAGG
>VEQB01000385.1 GCA_018883485.1 Bacteroidota bacterium | reverse complement strand
ATGATAGGCTATCTATTAACAATGAGTTAAAAGAATTAGACCGCAGTAAAAATCTTGATTTAAAGATTGACCTTATCTCTAAAGTAAATGAATTGCTAAGTGAGGAAAATATTAAAAAAGCGCTTATTGCAGTAAAGAAATACCAAGAAGACTGGAGATATATTGGTCCGGTAGACCGTGAAGCTACCGAAGATATTTGGAATAGGTTTAAGGCAGAAGTAGATAAGGTTTACGCCATGGTGAAGGAAAAAACCGAAGCTATGGAGGCTGTAAGAATTGAAAACCTAGCCAAAAAACAAGAACTTTTAGCTAAGGCCAAAGAAATGGCCGAGTATAAAACCATTCGTATTAAAGATTGGATGGAACAAAGTTTGGCGGCCAACGAATTAATGGAAGCTTGGAAAAAAATTGGTCATGTGCCCATTGCCATGCGCGACCAGGTATGGAACGAATTTCGTGATGCAAGAAATGCCTTCTTTGGTAATAAAAACCAGTTTTTTAAGACCATGCATGCCGAGCGCAATGCCAATTTAAAACTGAAAGAAGAACTTTGTGTAAAGGCAGAAACCATTGCCGCCAACCCTATTGATTGGGCCAAACAAACCGAAGAAATGAAACGTCTTCAGGAAGAATGGAAAAAGGTTGGTATGGCTCCAGAAAAAGTAAATGACGCCGTTTGGAAAAGGTTTAGAACCGCTTGCGATAGCTTCTTTGAGAAAAAATCTGAACGTTATGCTTCTCAACAACAAGAGCAAAAACAAAATTTAGAGGCTAAGAAATTATTGTTAACCAAACTAGAAGAATTAGAAGGAAAGGCGCAAGAGATTAACTTATTTAACGAGCTAAAATTAATTCAATCTGAGTGGAATGCCATTGGTTTTGTGCCAGCTAAAGATAAAGATGCCATTTCTAAAAAGTACAACGATTTGCTAGACCAATTGTATGGCAAACACAAGCAGTTGAACAAAGACATGCGCGAAGACAGAGAAAAACAAAGCTTTGAACTGTTAGCCAGCGCTCCTAATGGAGCACAGCGCTTACAAAGAGAAGAAAAGATTTTAATGGAACGCATCAAAGGCATGAAAAAAGACATTGAAACTTGGGACAATAACCTAGGGTTCTTTAAAGCAGGCAACCAGAAAAACAATCCAATGGCAGAGCAAATAATTAGCAAAATAGAAATTGCTAAAAAGCATATTGCTGGATTAGAAGAAAAGATAAAAGCCCTGCGCGCCATTAAAAACAAGCCAGAAGAATCTGTTAATCCTTAATATTGAGCTTGCTCAACTTTCATTATCTACGTAATTTAGTAAGGCATTATGCAAATGCAACACGCATAGATGTGTTGCATTCTCCTTTTGTATTTAACTTATACCAACATTGCATTGCCAAAGAAAATCAGCTTGGTAGTTATGCTGCAATAGAATCGGTTCGAACCGAACTCTTAAAAGACACCACTGAAATTGCTTATGAAGACTTTGGCGCTAGCAACAATAGCAGAACAGTAAAAGTTAACGAACTGGCAGCAAAGCATCTTAAACCCGCACGATTGGCCCAAATTATGCATCGTTTAATGGCTTACCACAACTTTACCCAAGCCTTAGAGTTAGGTACCTCTTTAGGCATTACCAGCAGCTATTTGGCCAAGGGAGAAAATGTACATTTAAGCACCATAGAAGGCAGCAAAGCGGTATGGGAAACTGCACAAAAAACCTTTATTAAAACCAATTGTAAGCAAAGAATAACTAGCTACCAAGGTACATTTGATGAAGTGTTACCAGCGCTATTGGTTCAAAACCCAAAATACGACCTTATTTTTATTGATGGCAACCACAGTTATGAGGCAACCCTACGCTATGTGAAATTGCTAAAGCCTTATTTGCAACCCCATGGTTTATTTGTGCTTGACGATATTTACTGGAGCCCAGGAATGACAAAGGCTTGGGAAGCCCTAAAGTCAGAATTTACAGTTTCCATCGACTTATTTTTTATTGGAATTTTATCGCAAAGAACCGAGCAAGCTAAAGAAGATTTTCAATTGCGTATCTGGTAGTAGACACTGTGGGATATCTGGTTTTGAAACTTGCAAAGAATTACTGTAAGTTCGAGGCATGACAGCACGCATGCGTATAGGTATCTTTTTTGGCGGTAATAGCCGCGAAAGAGAAGTTTCATTTGCAGGAGGTAGAACCGTTTATGATAACCTCGATAAAGCCTTATTTGAGGCTATTCCTATTTTTGTAGATTCGTTTAACAACTTCATACTCCTCGATTGGCACTATATTTATAAAGGATCTATTAGAGATTTTTACCCGCCGGTGCAATACCTTAAAGGCGCAAAACATGAAGTGCAAGTATATGCCGAGAACCTTGAAATTGCTTGGAAAGACAATGGAAAAAGCATGGCTGCTAAAATTGGTAAGTTGCTAAAAGTAGAAGAGTTAAAAGGCCTTATGGATTTTGCTTTTTTAGCATTACATGGCAATTTTGGCGAAGATGGAACCATACAAGGCTTGCTAGAATGGTTAAACATTCCATACAGTGGCTCTGGTATTTTACCTTCTTCTTTAGGTATGAATAAACGCATACAAAAAGATTGGATGCAAGCCGCTGGAATGGAAATTCCTAAGCATTTAGCCCTTGATAAATC
>VEQB01000384.1 GCA_018883485.1 Bacteroidota bacterium | reverse complement strand
GTCTACATAAGCGGGTTCGGCGCCATCGAGATAAAAGTTGTAAACATCAGTTGTACCAATTTTTCTTAGTTGAATAAGTGCTTTACCTTTAATTACGGCAAAACGCTCTATTTTTCTAGTATGAAAATGGTTTCCGCGAGTAATATCAGGAACTGTTGTTGAAAAAGATACTTGTCCAGGAATACCGATTCTGGCAATTTCTACAAATGCGCCGCGGTTATCTGGATGTTGAATAAACTTTCTAGGGAAGTAATTTAAAATATCCATATAACAGCGATAGGTATTGAATAATTTATGTTCAAAAGAATTGTTTAGCGCAGGAAATTCGCCTTTTTCTTGATATACTTCTTTATAGTATTCTAATAATTTTAAGATATCAGAAACCTTGGATTCAGCCGTATGTGAAATTTGCATTTCATGAGTATTATCATTTAACCTTATGGCCTTAATAATTTCCTCCACTAATTCGCCCACATAAATCAATTTCAACTGACCATCCACTTCAATCTTCGGAGTTTCACCATGTGATACTTGGTAACAAAATGTTGCTATTACTGAATTGTAATAAGGATTACCAAAAGGACCATAAACATTAGGAATAACCATCCCTGTAAATGTACCTGCCGTCTTATTGGCCCATTCAGAAAGCATTAATCTTCCCTCTCTTTTTGATTTTCCATATAAGTTGTCTCTTTCCTCTTGAGTAGAAGAAGATATGATAACATGCGCTTTACTCTTGGTGCGTTCCAACGACGAAACTAATTTATTAACCAAACCTGTATTCATCTCATAAATGACTTCAGGATTGTTATGCCTGTTTAAAGCTGCCAAATGCACAATAACATCGCAATTTTCAACAAAAGCATCTAACTTCGATGCATCCTCAAAAAAAGAACGATCAAAATCAACCAAAGAAAACTCCTCAGAAGATAATTTTATCGTCTGATACAAATGATACCCCACAAACCCATTCTGCCCCGTAATTCCTATTTTTTTCATATAACTAAAGCTTTTATGCCTTTTATCTTTTATCTTTTATCTTTTATCTTTTATCTTTTATCTTTTATCTTTTATCTTTTATCTTTTATCTTTAATCTTTTATCTTTTATCTTTTATCTTTTATCTTTTATCTTTTATCTCAGGTAAACTTGGCTCTTCCCACCTCATTTCCTCCAACCCTAACCTAAAATCGTCTCCCTTAGATTCCTCCAAGGTAAAATCAGAAAACACCATTAGCACACTACCTTCCTCCAAAGCCTCAAATCCATTATAACTTCCACCAGGAATTTCAAGAACCTTACTCTCCAAGTCAGTCAAAATAAATTGATTCAATAAACGCGTATTCATATTAATAACCTTCACCACAAAACTACCCTTAGCAGCATAAAACCATTTCCTTTCTAACTTATGGCCCTGCCAAGCCCTCACAACTCCCAAATTCGGCTCAATACAATACATTCTAACAACGGCAGACATATCAAAGTCATTAACAAACCTCACAATACCCCTATTGTCTCCAAATACATTTCCCTCAATCAACCCCACTTTTATCTTTTTACTTTTATCTTTTATCTTTTATCTTTTATCTTTTTACCCTTCGACAAACTCAGGGCATCGCTTTTACCTTGGCACTTAAATACCTTGTTAACTTAAACTAAGAAATCTTCTACACTCTCCCCAAACAATTCTTTTCGCACATAGGCCAATTTAGAGATTAGCGCTTTCACTCCTTCCACATTTAACCTTTCTGTATTATGCGAATGGTAATCCTCAATTTCAGTAATTTCTTTTTCACCTTCAGAAAAATAAATGGCATAATTGAGATCACGGTTATCGGCTGGCACACGGTAAAAATCTCCCATATCTTCAGCTTTCACCATTTCTTCACGGGTACACAATGTTTCGTATAATTTTTCCCCATGGCGCGTTCCAATTACTTTAATTTCATTATTAGCTTTAGCCAGTTCTTTAATAGCTTGAGCTAAATCGCCAATGGTGGCTGCTGGGGCTTTATTAACAAATAAATCTCCAGAATTTCCATGTTCAAAAGCAAATAAAACCAAATCAACCGCATCATTTAAGCTCATTAAAAAACGTGTCATCTTTGGATCTGTTAACGTTAAAGGATTTCCACTTTTAATTTGATTAATAAACAAAGGGATTACAGAACCTCTGCTAGCCATTACATTGCCGTAACGTGTTAAGCAAACTGTTGTTTCACCTGCATTACGGGAAGCAGCAATAGCCACCTTTTCCATCAGTGCTTTAGAAATCCCCATTGCATTAATAGGATAAGCAGCTTTGTCTGTGCTTAAACAAATAACTTTTTTTACCCCATGTTTTACTGCTGCATCTATTACATTTTGTGTCCCAAAAACATTGGTTTTAGTAGCTTCTAAAGGAAAAAATTCACAAGACGGCACTTGTTTTAAAGCCGCAGCATGAAAAACATAATCTACACCAGCCATTGCTTTTTCAACAGAGGTAAAATCTCGCACATCCCCAATATAAAATTTCAATTTAGAATTTTTAAGCAAGGTTCTCATATCATCCTGCTTCTTTTCATCTCTGGAAAATATTCTTATTTCCTTAAAATGATCTGTAAGCAAAAAACGTTGAAGGACTGCATTTCCAAAGGAGCCAGTACCAC
>VEQB01000383.1 GCA_018883485.1 Bacteroidota bacterium | reverse complement strand
GATTGCTAAATTTGAAGAAGAGCAGCTTTTGCAGTTTCACTCACCGCATAGTAGCGACATTACAGAATTGCTATCCATCATAGCCAATAGGCAACAAAAACATGGCTTAGACATTGTTATTATTGACAGCTTGCAAATGATAGAAAATACCGCTGGAAAGTCCTTTAGCACCAGAAATAGCAATCTGGGAAGTAGTTTACGAAAATTAAAACAGTTTGCTAAAGACTTAAATATATTACTGCTATTGGGTTCAGAGATAGGGCGCATTGCAGAAAGAAGAAATTCAGCTTCGGGCAGGCCAATGCTTAGCGATTTAAAAGACAGCGGATATATAGAAGAAGTTGCAGATAAGGTAATCCTTATTTATCGGCCAGAGTATTATCAGCTTAGTGAGTGGGAAGATGGAGAGATAACTGATGGGCAAGGAGAGTTAACGCTTGCAAAAAACAATATTGGGCCTTTGGGTTCAATACGTGTAAACTATAATAAAGCTTGTTATAGATTTAGCCCTTATGAAGAGGTTGACCCAAAAATAGAATTTGAAATACCAAAGAATAGGCAACACGAATTTGAATGAGAAGGAAGGGGAAAACCAATAAAGGATGAGGCATTCACGAGCTTAGGTTGTTGTTACTGCAACCCAATTACCAACGTGTACTTAATGTGATTTTGCTACGCAAAATCATTAGGATTTAGACCAATTGGCCCCCTTTCCTCATTTAAGAAATAAAACATGAATACGCATAGAATAGAAAAATTTATAGCTGCTAAAAGCATGCGTCAGTTAGAACTTTCCTTGTTAGCATCGCGAAATGAATTGAAGCAATGGGTTCAGAACCCAGACTATAGAACCTTTGAAATTCCAAAGAAAAAAGGTGGAACAAGACAATTACATGCACCTGCACCACCCCTTAAAAGGATTCAACAAAGCATTAACGAATTATTGCAAATCCTATACGTTCCTACTCAAAATGCATATGGCTTTATGCTAAAGCAAGCCGGCGAAATCAATAGAAATACTTTACAAAATGCGAATTGCCATTTGCAAAGAAACTTTGTATGGAACTTAGATATCCAAAATTTCTTTCCTAGCATTTCAACAAAAAGGGTTAAGGCTATTTTTATGGAGGGCCCATTTTATATGACAGATGAAATAGCGTCTTATGTAGCGCTACTTTGTTGCTACCAAAAGCAAATCCCAGCGGGAGCGCCCAGTTCACCTATGCTCTCTCATTTTGCTTGTTTACAAATGGATAACAGTCTTCAAAAATTTATTGCGCAAGCAGCATTTAAACCTTATCAAATAAGTTATACGAGGTATGCAGATGACCTTACTTTTAGTTTAGACTTGTTGCCATCCGATGAAATTAAAAATGGAATTGAATCCATTATTTTGGAACATGGATTTGTATTAAACACATCTAAAAACAGAATCCAACACAAGCACCAGGGGCAGTGGGTAACCGGCATTAAAGTAAATCAAAAACCAAACTTAGATAGAAAATATATTCGCAAGCTAAGAGCAATTATTCACCATGTAGAAGCTAAAGGAATTATTGCTGCAACCGCAAGGTATTTGACCTTAGCAGAGGAACAAATAAAACAGAAAGAGATCAGTTTCTTTTTAAACTCTGTTCGCGGAAAAATAAATTATGTAGGCGCAGTAAGAGGTAAAGAGGATGTGGTATTTAAGAAATTGATAACTACATTTAACAGTGCTATCAATGGTATTTGATGGAAGGAATTACTTACTAATTCGTAGATCTTTTATCCTTTTAAGAATGGCAATAAAGAAGCCTATTACCATAATAATAGTACCTGCCCAAACCAAATTGATCCAAGGAAATACGATTGCTTTCATAATTACAAAGTCGCCAGAAGTGTCTTTTTCATAACTGCGAATAGTTACCTTTCTAGTAACAGGATCAACAGCTGTAAATCTAAATTTAAGTTTGGCTTCGTCTACCAATGCTTCAAAGCTTACTGCCGAATTATTTTGAATACCGTACATAGGAATAGCATCATATTCTTTTGTAAAAGTGTACACTTTTAACTCGGCACCTAACAGTACTTGAAAATTCTTTAAATCTACATGCGCAGCATCTGTATTAGAATTTACAGCCTTTAAAATAGCATAACCATTGTTGGTGTAGAGGGTATCTCCGGGGCCAACCACATGTATTTTTTCGTTGATAAACTTGGCATCGGCTTTGGCATTTGGCACAGAGCTTACGTATGTAAATACATCATGACTAAGGTAATGCTTGGTATCTGGGTTAGCCACCAAACCAAACTTAGGATTGATTTGTCCATTTGGATACAAGTTAAACTCATAATCTACCTCACCATTTTTATTCAACTTTTTATAGTTTACTTGGTAATAGGTATTTACCCAGTATTGCGAATCTTTTACATAAGTAATAATGTAATCACCCATTTTATTGGGTTTTCCACGCTCTAAGAAAATATTTTCTACATTCTCTTTATTGCTAAACTCTGGGTTTAGTGCTTGACCTGTTTCGTTGAGAGAAATAACTTCTTTGTTAGCAGAAGATACCAATACACCGAGCAATAAAACGCCAAAACCGATATGCGCCACGCTAGCTCCTGCAAGTTTAATTTTTCCAAAAAAGAAAGGAATAAGTATAACGG
>VEQB01000382.1 GCA_018883485.1 Bacteroidota bacterium | reverse complement strand
GTTCTCAGCTATACGCAGGCAGGGATTTTTACCACTGAACATCCTACGAAGAACTGAACTTTAAATTTACTATTTTCCTGTCCTACGAAGCCCGAAACCCCTGCTTGCGTATAGGTGATGTTAGCGGAATACCCTTCTGTCTTTCGTGTCAAATTGCGATGGCTGTTTGAGTTAAGTTGTAAGCTGTCAAAGTGCTTGTTTGTCATGGGTTGTGGGTTGCGTATTTTTATTTTTTTTGAAGGGAAGGGAATTTTTTAAAAACAATTTTTTCTTGGGTGGCAAAAAGCACACTCTTTTGCAAGTTTTGGTTTGTGAGTTGGCATGCGCGACTTGCAAATGTGTGTGCTTTGTGTGATTGATTTAGTATGCTTTAAAGTTTATAGTAATTTCCCCTTTTACGTCTGAGTTTTCAGGCTCATACTCAATTAAACATCTTTCGTCATACCAATCAGTTTTTACTTTCCTATTAATTGAGCCAACTATTTCTATAAATTGTTTTCTAACAAAAGGAACGTGGCTATATGATAATCTTCCTTTGCCTGATATATTTCCTGTAATTTCGAGCTCCATTTGTGTTATGGTAGAGCCTGTTTCCACTTTTAAGGTGTCAACAAATGGTTTGTTAAGTTCTGAATAAACTTTCCCTTTTTTGCTATCACTCATGTTGCAAGAACAAAGTATTATTAGCGGAATGTAGATTAAGTATTTCATATTGATTTTTTATTTATTGTCTTTAATTATTTCTGTTGCAATTTTCTTTGATGCTTCTTCTCTGCTAATTTCACCCGTTTTAATGATGCCACCGTCTGATTTTATCAATTTGTTATTTTCGTTAATTATCAACAAATCTCCTTTATCTATTCTATCAAGAATAATTGCTTTCAATTCTTCTGGTGTTGCCTTTGGATTTGCCTTTCCGATTTCAACCCCTACTGCATTGTTGTGAATGTCCATATAAAGGTCTGTTTTTACTTCTTCAACTGGAGTAGAGTATTCATGGGCATCTCCCCACTTTTGGGTAAATCCTTCTCCAACACTTTGTGTATTTAACGCATTCCAATATGCGTAACGGAACGCATCACTTTTATCTCCCTTTCCTTGGTGTCCAAATGTTTCTTTGGTCATTTCAAAAGCTTTATTAGCATTTTTCTCAATATTTTTGGCTTTATAAAACTGAGGGTCCCACAGTATTATGTTCTTTTCTTTGGAATTTAACTTATTCCATTTTTCATATGGTGGGTCGCCATTAACATTTACAGCAGCTCTACCGTCAGGGTCAATAATTATAATAGGATTATTTTTAAAAGCTGCATATGGAGACCAACTTGCGAATTGATGAGCCAAAGGGTCAACGCTGGTAAAAATTCCGAGCCTTGCATCATACATTCTCGCTCCGAAATCATAAGCAAAAGCAACTGGGTCAATTAAAAATCCAGTTTGTGCTGTGGTGTCAATTAAAGTAATTTTGTTTGTGGTTGTCTGAAATGTAAAATGACCGTATGGTTCAAATTCTCTTATTTCAAATACTTCTTGAAACAAACCACCATAAAGAGTTGTAAACTTTCTTTTGTGTTCTTCTTTTGGAACAATCGTAGTAAAAGGACTTGGATTTTTATCTTCAAAGTTTTCAGGAATAACACCTGTCATAATAATTTCCTGCATATCAAAAGGCATTTGGCGGTAGCCTAAGCGATACAGTAATTCAAGATGATTTTCTAAATCATAAACCGTTGTCGAAATCTCTTTACTTGTTTTTAATTTGTTGATGTCGCTAATGTTGTTTTCAATGGCGTAGGTTGTAACTCTTACATCCAATATTTGTTGCTTTAGCAACAAAGCATTTAAGTTTAAAGGGTCATGCTTTAATACCAACTCTGCACATTTTAATAAGAAATCATCGTCTTTTGAACCGAATTTATGTTCATAGCTTTTCGCAAGGTTTACCAAACACAAACCAATGCTTTGCTTTGTATCAAAACTTCTCAATGCTATTCCGCTTTTTATAGCTTCTGTAGTTGTATGTGTTAGGGTTTGAATTGTTCCGTCACCGGGATGTCCTGCGGTAGCAAGTTCAACATTATAGTAATCGCCTTTTTTATCTCGGTGCTGAATGTATATGTGTTGCGGTGCAGTGCATAATCTTGCATCTGCGTTTAAACGGTCAGCCAATATTTTATAGAATGCTGTTAAAGCAAAACAGTTTCCTTTTTGCTCATCTGAAACAAGCAAATTAATGACTTGTGAATTAGCCCAATCTTTTTTTCCAAAAGGGTCATGTGAGGCGTAGGTAAATGGAGAGTGATATAAAACATCAATAGATAGGTTTTCTCCTGGTAATACACTATAAATGGTATCGGTTAAGTATTTAAAAATAGCCCAATTAGCTAATGACTTTTTATACAATGCCTTTTTATCTTCGGGCATGTGGCGAATGTCATCTAAATTAAACCTGCCATATTGATTAACTTTCACATTGAAATCAATACTATTACTTTTGTCATTTGCATTGATAATTTGATTTACAAAATCACTAGTGTCCCGTTTAAATTAAAAGATTTTCAGTTGATTATATAATTGTTCTTTGATTTCTTGATCATAAGGTTTTTTAAGAAGGTCTTGAATTGATGTTTTATCAAGCAAAGATGCACCTAAAA
>VEQB01000381.1 GCA_018883485.1 Bacteroidota bacterium | reverse complement strand
ATGATATACACTACATCTGCTAAAATTGGGTCCTTACCCCATTTCTCAAATGTTTCTTCTGGAGTCTTACTGTAGCCAAAGTCATAAGCATGGGTAAAAAATTGTTCCCCACCATCAATTCTTCTCGCGGCTAATAATTCTTGTGTTCTAATAACACCAAGTGATGGTCCTTGTTCTGGTCCAATTAAATTTTGACCTCCATCTCCTCGCGTTAAACTTAAATAGGCTGTTCTAACGCATTTTTCATTGGCTAACCATGAAAGCAAGCGTGTATTTTCATCATCGGGATGTGCTGCTATGTATAGCACTGAGGCTCCATTTCTAGTTTTTTTTATCTCTTGCTCAATTTCTGAAGCAGTTAAACTCTTTTGTGGCTGTGCTAAAAGTTTCACATTGCCCATAAGAAAGCTAAATGATAGAAATATAATGGTCTTAAATATCTTCATGCAACAAATAAACGAAATTGCTAGCAGGTATAAATAAGGATATTCCTATTTTCGCATTATGTCTCAATTACTTTTGGTAAATATCAAATCCCTTCAAGGAATAGATGAAAGCGGAAAATTGCTTAAAAAGGGTTCAGAAATGCAAGAATGGGAAACCATTTCTAATGCTTGGCTGCTAACACAGAACGGTTGCATAGCCAACTATGGCGAAATGATAAATTTACCGCAAGCCTACCAAGGGTTGCCTCAACACGATTGTGATGGTGCGCTGGTTTTACCTTCATTTATAGATTCTCATACCCATATAGTTTTTGCTGCAAGTAGGGAAGAAGAGTTTGTTATGCGCATAAAAGGAAAATCTTATGAGGAGATTGCAGCTGCGGGCGGCGGTATTTTAAACTCTGCTGCCAAGTTGCAAAATATGAGTGAGGATGATTTGTTTGAGGAAGCTTTTTTTCGCTTACGAAAATTGATGTCTTGGGGCACTGGAGCAATAGAAATAAAAAGTGGTTATGGTTTAACCGTAGCAGACGAGCTTAAAATGTTGCGTGTAATTAAACGCCTAAAAGCAGCTGTTTCTATCCCTGTAAAAGCAACATTTTTAGGGGCCCATGCTTTTCCTTTAGCATATAAACAAAACCGTAGAGGATACCTTGATTTAATCATTAATGAAATGCTTCCCCAGATTGCAGCAGAAGGTTTAGCAGATTATATGGATGTGTTTTGCGATCAAGGTTTTTTTACCCCAGAAGAAACCTCTGAATTATTGATAGCAGCAAAGCAATATGGATTAAAACCTAAAATTCATGGCAATGAGTTGGGTTATACAGGTGGCGTTCAAACCGCAGTTAAACATAATGCCTTAAGCGTAGATCATTTAGAATACACAGGTGATGCAGAAATTGAAGCGTTACTAAATAGCAATACCATGCCAGTAGCCTTGCCAGGTTGTTCTTTTTTTCTTGGCATTCCTTATGCCCCCTTACGTAAAATGATTGATGCAGGTTTACCTGTTTGCTTGGCTAGCGATTACAACCCTGGCAGTACCCCAAATGGTAGAATGGGCTTTGTGTTGAGTCTAGCTTGTACGCAAATGAAATTAACTCCAGAAGAAGCCATGAATGCAGTAACCATTAATGCTGCCTATGCCTTAGAGTTGAGCCATGAATTTGGTTCAATTACAAAAGGGAAAAGAGCAAATTTGGTAATAACTAAAAAGGTAAATAGTCTAGCCTATTTACCTTATAGTTTTGGAGAAGATTTAATTGAAAATGTATTGGTAGATGGAAAGATTATTTTTCCAACGCAATCATTTTAATAAACTCTTCACGGGTCTTCATATCTAAAAATTTACCAGAATAATCTGAGGTAACGGTACTGCTGGTAACATCTTGCACACCGCGCATAGCAACACACATATGATCAGCCTCAATTATTACGGCAACATCATTAGTTCCTATGGCTTCTTTAAGCATATTGGCAATCTGAACCGTCATGCGTTCTTGCACCTGTGGCCTTTGTGCGAAGTATCTAACTATTCTATTTAGTTTTGATAATCCAACCACTTTCCCATTTGGAATATAGGCAACATGCGCTTTCCCAATTATAGGCACAAAGTGATGCTCGCAAACACTATGGAAAGAAATATTTTTCTCTACCAACATGTTTTTGTAGTGGTATTTATTATCAAATAGTTTTGCTACTGGCATGTTTTTGGGGTCTAAGCCTTTAAACATTTCAGTAACATACATTTTTGCAACTCTATGCGGCGTGCCACTTAAGCTATCATCGTTTAGGTCTAGCCCTAAAATTAACATTATTTCTTTGAAGTGCTTTTCGATGAGCTCTATTTTCAATTCATCGTCCAATGCAAAAGCATCTTCGCGAAGTGGTGTTTCCATTGAAAAACCCTCATGGTCATCGCCTATTTCAGTGTGAAGGTGATGTTGGTTTTTAATTTCCGTTGTATTCAACGAAGTTTCTTTCTGTTTCATAAAGGATTACTTTAAGTTTTAAGTTTTGTTGAACTCTTCCACGTAGTTTACGCCATATAACTATTGCAATGTTTTCTGCTGTAGGATTTAGTTGGGCAAATTCTTCAGTGTCTAGATTTAAGTTTTTATGATCAAACTTATCTTCCACTTCCTCCTTAATCCATTGACTCAATTGCTTCATGTCTATTAGATAACCGCTCACTGGATCAACCTCACC
>VEQB01000380.1 GCA_018883485.1 Bacteroidota bacterium | reverse complement strand
CCATTATTTGCGCTTGTAATTGAATTAGCAACAGTTCTATGACCTAAAATATTACCAGTTACCGTGTAAGTACCAGGTCCAGCAAGGGTGATACCATTTAAAACCCTAGCTCCAGAAGCATTGCTATAATTAATATTATTTATGGTATTATTTGTAACCAAAGTAGCACTTGCACTTGCAGAATTACTCACTGAAATACCCGTAAAAGTTCCACTAGATCCAGAGAAGTTTAAGGCCGCACCTGCACATAATGGTGCTGTACCTCCAATAAAGTTATCGCTAATTACATGTCCAAATGAATTAGTAGCACTTGCTGATGGAACAAAATTTATTGCAGTTCTTGTAGCAGTAGCAACCGAACTTCCTAAGGTATCATAAAAACTATTATTGCTAATGGTCCAAAAGGCACCAATACCAGCCGAGTTTGGCACATTTACACCGGCACTACTAAAATTATAAAAATTATTGTTAGTAATCCAAATATAATCGTTTTGCACCGCTAGGGATTGACCAGCACCATAAATACCATTGGCTAAACTTGGGGCAACTGAAACCAAATGATTTTCATAAGTTCTAATATTGTTATTAGAGATTTGAATACTATCATTACCCAAGGTACCAGTTGTACCGCCAATTACGATAGCTGCGCTGATAGTAGAAGTAACAGCACTTTTTATATGACAATCTTCAATAAAAATACCTCTAGCATCATTTTGAATAACTATTGTTTGGTTCAAGGTGTTACCGTTGCTAATATGCAAAGTTTTTGAAGCTCCTGAACCGCCTGCTTTACCGTTTATTTTTACAAATCTGGCACCATTAAAGTTAAAAATGGCTGCATTGTTAGCTGCTAAATTTTCTATGAGCACTCCAGAAGAACCAGTGGCAGGTTGAATAGTTAATATTGGATTTGTTGCTCCGCAGCTTCCGCAAAAGTTTGGAATATTATTGATAGTAATTGGGAAAGTTTCACCAGTTGAAACGGCGTATCTGGCATCGGTTAAATTAAATGTAACTGGACCAGTGGCGCCAACTGCATTAATTTCGTTTATGGCAGCAGTAAGTGTAGAATAGGCACCACCCGAACCAACAGTATAGGCACCATTTAAAGAAGGTCTAACAATTCTAGTTCCTGCCGGTGCTTGAACGGTTGGAACTGCTGTTGTGGAAGTATTGTATGTTATTAAATTACATTCTGCATCTAAAACATCATTACTGGCAGCACCACTTGCCACATCATATACCAACCAAAAATAATTGGTTCCCGCAGCCAGGGTTTGGGTTCCAGTAACATTAAATGTAGCGCCAGGCGTTGCGGTTGTTGAACCAAACTGATTGGTTGCTGCAAAGGTTGAATTAGTACCAGTGTAAAATACTTTTGCATTTGCAATGGCAGCAAGGTTACTTGTACCATTTGTAGAAAAATTAAGTTGGTTAACGTTTAATGGATTTGCTATACCTGTGGTAACTACTTGAACCGACGCAAAAACCTGGTTAGTTGACCCTGGAACCACCGCTCCTAAATTAGGTTGAGTAGTAGTTGCAGATGTAAAAGACATTGGAGGTAATGTGAAAGTATAAAAAAGCCCCGTACCTACATTTACAGAGGGTGACCAAACCATTTGTTGGCTATTAGCAGTCATCGCTGAAGTACTAGTCCAACTACTGGCAGAAGTTCTTCCAATGTAATCTGCAACCGTTGTACCTGTTAATCCAACTTGAGGAGTTTGTGAAGTTATAGGTGAAGTATTTTGATAAACGAATTGAATAGCATTAGAACCCTCAAATAATTTTATTTGAAAATTAATTTCTGTATTTTTTGGTGTAGTATTATTATAAAACCCCCAATCTTTCCACTCAAGCGTAAAAACCCTGCTACCAATAGTTCCCGTGGTAGTGTATGAAATTAAACACAATGCATTAGCACCATGTAGGTCTTCACTAAAGCCATGAATAGAATTGGGTACATTCAACAAAGAGGTTCCATCATAAAAATTTCCCCCCGGAGTTCCACCCATTGTTATATAGCCATTAGAGTTAACACCTACAGTGGTATAATTTACACCATTATATGCAAATGTAAAACCAATTGGTACATTTGGATAGGTGTTATCATCATTTGCAACACCCAAGGCAGATAATATCGTACCGCCGGTTATAGGAGTATATGTACCTGTAGAACTTGAAAAACCATAACCGGAAACTTGGGCTAAAATGCGTGTTTGCCCTATTGCAATTAACAACAGTAGTAAGAATAATTTTTTAGCTAATTTAAACTTGTTAAAATTTGAATTCATATGGTTTGTTTTATAGTTATTTCTATGTTACAAACCAGAAAAATAATTAAGAATCTACATTAGGCTTTACAAATACGACCCAAACTAGCGAGGGCGCTCATCTCTTGCACAATTTCAACTACAATTTTTAGTAAAGTTTTTTCTATAGGCTTTTTAGGATATTTATCTGGTCTTTCAGTTTATGAACATAGATTACTGTCACCAAATTGTCAACAATAGATTAATTTTTTCTTAACTAAATTACCTAGAACGAAATAAAAAGAATTTAAATAGGTCAAAAATAAGGCCAAATAGCTGTATAATTTAATATACAAAAACTAGCAAATTGTTAGATTTTGATAAAATTTTAAGATTCAAGCTCCCAAATCATAACACTTTTATC
>VEQB01000379.1 GCA_018883485.1 Bacteroidota bacterium | reverse complement strand
GTCGATTAGCCAATCGGCGGTTTTGATTACATCCAGATTGTGTTCAATCACCACCACGGTGTTGCCCTGGTTAACCAGACGTTGCAGCACGATTAGCAGCTTACGAATATCCTCAAAATGCAAACCGGTGGTTGGTTCATCCAAAATATAAATTGTTTTACCTGTATCGCGTTTAGAAAGTTCAGTAGCCAGTTTCACACGCTGGCTTTCACCTCCTGAAAGCAATAAACATCAGCCTTTTCTTGCTGCATAAAGTCAACTAAACCCTTGCTCATGGCAGACCTTATACCATTTAAATTGTAGGATACTATTTTCATTAAGCGCAAATAACACAATCTTATTAAAAAAAAATGTAAGATTAAAAGATTTTAATGCAGATAAATCAATCACTTTTTACACTTTTGCATTTACATGAATTTGGAAATCAAGAAGTCTAAAATACCCAAGGCCGGAAAGGGGTTGTTTGCAACAGCAATATTTAAGCGGGGTGAACCTATCTTAGAATATACGGGAGAGCAAATTACTTGGGCAGAATGTAAGAAGCGTAACGAAGCCTTAGACGGGGTAGGCGCTTATTATTTTTATGTGTCTGAGCGCAAATGCATAGATGCCTTATATTGTTTAGACTCCATGGCACGTTATGCCAATGATGCAGCTGGTTTTGTAAGGATTCCTGGTATTCGCAACAATTCTCGCTTCGAGATTATAAAGGGAAAACCTTTTATCGTTGCCAGCCGAACCATTAATCCAGGAGATGAGATTTTTGTTGCCTATGGCAAATCCTATTGGGATGCTTTACGGCATAATGGGCTAGGTCCGAAAGAAAAAGCTAAACTTTAAGTTTTGAGGATAGCTAGATTATGTTTAAACTTGTGATTCTATATAATTAATAAAAGAAAAGATAAATGATTGGAGCGCGCGTTATATCAATGAGCAGATTACTTAAGAGTTGTTTAAAAATTACTGGATTATTCCTTTTGCTTTGCTTTTCGCAGAGTGTGCAAGCCCAGGTTCAAGACGAAAGCACGCCGGGTTTCGACTTTTCTAGTCCAGATACCACTTTGGTAGATACTGGTTACACGGAAGATGCACCTAAAGAAAAGGGGAAAGTGGATCCCTTATTGAAGCCTTACGAGAGAATAACTTTATATGTGGATTCTGCCACCAATTTAATTACTTATTATGGCATTATAGAGCAGGAGGAAAGTGGTTCGGACTCGCTTTACTTAAGAGCTAAGCGTTGGGCTAGCACGGTTCTAGGAAAAGAAGTAAAGATAGAGGTAGATAAACGAAATCAGAAGATTACTTATATTGGAAGTATACCTGCTTATGCCTACGTAAATAAATATTCTAAACGACCAATTGGTAAGTTTGAGTTTAAGATTACTTTCTTAATTAAGGAGGGAAGGTACAAATACCAAATTACCAATTTAGTGCACGAAACGGTTAAACCTGCAGAAGGTGGTAAAAGCACACGCAATTATTTTGAATATTACTATACCTGCACCACGAAAGTTAGGGAAAATGATATCATTTTGCGTAATGCAGATAAAGACATCAACTATATGATAGATGGTATTATAGCAGCCCTACGCGAGCCAGTAATTGTTGATGAGGATGATTGGTAGTAACTGCGGGTTCGAATCCCGCTCTCTCCGCCTACGCTGTGGCTTCGGCGGAGTAACTCCGCATTTGGCTATTGGCTGTTAGCCTTTGGCAGGATTGTAAAAGCCTAAAATACGTTGACCGCTTTAAAGCAAAAAAGAAATAAAAGTTTAAATAGCCTATTCAGTTTTTTTACCACCCATTCTAAATCCGATCGGCTTTCTTGGTTCTTGAGGAGGATTTAAAAGTTGTTTTAATGCGTTAAAGATAAGTTGTATTTCTTCTTCATGCTTTTTGGCTTTCTTATCTTGCTTGAGGATATTTTTTTCTAACTGCTCCATCTTTACTAATATATCTTTATGGGTAGATAGAATTTCTCTAATTCGTGTAAAAATTCGTATGATTTGAATGTTTACTTCTATTGCAGTTTCGCTATTTAATACACTTGACAACATTGCTACCCCCTGTTCTGTAAATACATTTGGTAACTTCCTTAAACCCATCTTTTCTTTATTGGATATCGCATTTTGCGACATCCAATTTTCCAACTCACTTTCTGTTAACTGAAACATAAAATCAATAGGAAATCTTTTCGCATTGCGTTTCACTTGTTCGTTTAAGCGTCTTGTTTCAACACCATACATTAAAGCCAAATCCCTATCTAACATAACTTTCTTACCTCTAATTGTATAGATTTTATCGATAACCGTTTCGTCTGCTATTGCTATAGATTCGTTCATTATTCATTGATTTTTTTTCTGAATTTAAAAAGTATATGCAATATTAAATTTGCAAATAGCTTTTTTCGAATCTGAAGGAATTAGTGTTAATGCGAATCATGGTATTTCCGTCGCTTAGGTAATTTATTAACATCTTTCAAAATTGTACTATTGATTGTAAAACAGCTCATTTATAGAATGATAGAATGAGTAAATCTCAAATAACTTGATAATTTATTTTTAATCCTGTTTATCAGATTTTTTTACTAATAGTAATTCTATTTCAGGTTTAAAATTAGAGAATGGTTTTCGTACGCTTATTCTCAAACACAGGCATGGACAAGCTTTAGCGAATCTATATGGT
>VEQB01000378.1 GCA_018883485.1 Bacteroidota bacterium | reverse complement strand
GCTTAAGGAAGCGCCATTATTAGCTAATTTAACATCAGCAATTTTTACAATGGTATCTACAACTTTCCCAGTGCTAAAAGCAAAACGCAATAAATTTTGTTCTTCATCTAGGTTGCAGTAATACCTACCATCGGATAAAGAATTAAAACCAGAAACCCCTTTGGGTGAAAAGGTGCCCTTTTGGAAAATATCCTCAATGGTTATTTGTTGCTGTGCTTGAACCGAACCTAAGAAAAAGGAAACGATTAGTAGTAATGGGAATTGCTTCATTTTTTTCAATGCTTTGGTTCAAACCTAATAAAAAAACATACATATTTGAACCATGAGTTTTAAAAAGCCCGACGAGCAGGACGTAATTTACTTTACCCAATTATTGGGTGAAGCTTATGTAATTTTGGATAAAGAAGCCCTTACGCCATATTCAAAAGATTATACAGAAGACCTAAGTTTCTATCCAGATGTGGTGCTCAAACCAGCTACTACGCAAGATGTTTCGGCCATTTTAAGTTATTGCAATACCCAACACATTGCAGTTACTCCAAGAGGTGCAGGCACAGGTTTAAGCGGAGGCGCATTACCAGTAAAAGGTGGCATTAGTTTAAGTATGGAGCGGTTCAACAAAATTTTAAAAATTGATGAACGGAATTTTCAGGTGATAGTTGAGCCAGGAGTTATTAATGAAGCTTTGCAAAATGCAGTTAAAGAGAAAGGCTTGTTTTACCCACCAGACCCAGCCAGCAAAGGCTCTTGCTTTTTAGGAGGCAATATTGCGCACAGCAGCGGTGGCCCAAGAGCCGTAAAATATGGCACCACTCGCGATTATGTTTTAAATTTAGAAGTGGTTTTGGCCGATGGCTCGATTATAGAAACGGGCGCTAACACCCTAAAATACTCTACAGGTTACAACCTTACACATTTGATGGTAGGAAGTGAAGGAACCTTAGGAGTTGTTACCCAAATGGTGCTTAAACTGATACCCATGCCTAAAAACACTTTACTGCTATTAGCACCATTTGCTTCTGCAGAAAATGCATGTGAGGCCGTAAGTGGTATCTTTAGAGCTGGAGGAAATCCTTCTGCTTGCGAGTTTGTAGAACCAGAAGGTTTTAGATTAGCAGCAAACATGCTTAACATGAGCTTTGAGATAGCAGAAAATGTTGGGGCTTATTTACTAATTGAGGTAGATGGAAATGATTCTGAAGTTATGATGAAAGAATGTGAAATTATAAGTGAAGTGTTGTATAATTTCCAAGCTTTGGATGTATTGTTTGCCGAAACCGCTGCACAAAAAGAATATTTTTGGAAACTTAGAAGAGGCATTGGGGAAGCCACCAAACATAACAATACTTATAAAGAAGAAGACACGGTAGTGCCTAGAGCTGAGTTGCCCAAATTATTTACAGGTGTAAAAGAAATTGGCGCAAGGCATGGGTTCAGAACGGTTTGTTACGGACATGCAGGGGATGGAAACCTACATGTGAATATTTTGAAAGATGACCTAAGCGATGAATTTTGGAATAAGGATTTGAACCAAGGAATTATAGAAATTTTTGAACTTTGCAAAGAACTTAAAGGAACAATTAGTGGAGAGCACGGCATTGGTTACGTGCAGCAACAATTTATGCCAATTATGATGCCACCTCACCAATTGGCGCTAATGCGTGGAATTAAGGCAGCCTTCGACCCAAATGGGATACTTAACCCGGGTAAAATTTTTTAGGTTTAGCATAAAAAGAAAGGCAACCCTAGGGCTGCCTTTCTTAATTATTTTTTATAAGATTCTTATTCCACTATCATTCTGCGAGTAACTTTCATACCTTCTGCTTCAATGGTATATAGGTAAATACCTGTAGGAATATTTCCAAGGTTAAGCTCTAAAGTAGAAGCGCCAGCAGGAATTTCATTGTAGTTTTGGTTAAACACTTCTTTTCCTAATAAGTCAATTACACTTAAGTTAACAGCAGTATTTGCATTGAAGTTAACAGGGATGTTTGTGAAATTGTTAAAAGGGTTTGGATAGTTTTGACCAACAGTAAAAAATTCGTTATCGAAACTATTTACAGAACTGATTGTACCAGAAATATCGGCAGTATCCACAACCATATACATTACATCATGGGTACCAGCAGCACCTGGGTTGTTGGTAGCATCGTAACGACCAATACTAATCTTTTGTAAGAAGGTAAGGTGAATACGGCCATCAACACGTTTTGCTAAAGAAGGGAAGATTTGCTCAGAATTGATACTAATCCACGCCGTTAAGTTTTTAGCATCGCTCCAAGTTTTACCGCCATCTCTGCTAACAGTGCAATAAATGTCTCTGTAGTTCTTATCATCTGTGCTAATATCATCTTCGGTAGGTGCGCTATAGGTTACATAAATAGTACCATTTGCTGCAATTGCTGCACTTGGCATGGTGGCTAAGGTATGGTTTCCATAACGAGCTCCAGCACCTGTTGTGCCTGCAGCTAATTCTAAATCACCGCTGCCATTCTCATCAAGCATACCAGCAATTATTACTTGCTCGTCATAATTCATATTATCTGCCCAATATACAATACCATTGGTACCTGGGAAGAAACGCCAACTGTCGTCAGCATCATTGTTATCTAAAATTCTATTGCGCGCCCAGAAACAATGCGCAACTCCACTATTGTCTAACTTTACGTGAACAGAACCATCATTGGTTTCTGTAGTATCAATA
>VEQB01000377.1 GCA_018883485.1 Bacteroidota bacterium | reverse complement strand
GTATTTGCCTTGCCACCAGAGCTATTTGGATTTTATAAAAGAAATATAGAATATTTAACAGAGCACGCCGTAGACCCAGATAAACGTAGGTATTTGGTTGAAGGTGAAGGGGTGAAACATTTTATGGATATGGATCACTTTGAACAAGTGCTGCCCTTTGATACCATGCCCCGAAAATATAAAGATGCTTGCGAAAAATACTCCAAAGACACTATTCATGCTTATGGATTAGTGCCTTGGAATATTCAATGGATGTTGCAACAATTAACAGAAGCATTTTCTAAACATGATGTGCCTAAGGTGCTAAAACTTTCTGCCGAATTGGGACATTACGTGGGTGATGCGCATGTGCCTTTGCATAGCACAGAAAATTATAATGGTCAATTAAGCGGACAACATGGGATTCATGGTTTTTTTGAAACTCGCTTACCAGAGTTGTTCTTTCAGCAATATGATTTTTTTGTTGGTATGGCCAGTTACCTTGATGAGCCCCTAAGTTCTGCATGGAAAGCTGTTGAAGAGAGTTTTGCCTGCTTACCTAAAGTTTTTAATTTTGAAAAAGAGGTTCAAGCAAGCATTCCCGAAGCAGATAAATTTAGTTATGTGCTTAAAAATAATCAGCAGATTAGAGTTTATTCTGTTGCTATTTCCGAAGCCTACCATCAAAAGTTGGAGGGGATGATAGAATCTCGTTTGCAAGCAGCCATACTTTCTGTTGCCAGCTTTTGGTATACAGCTTGGGTAGATGCAGGGCAACCCAACATCAAAGATTGGCAAGAAGCAACTTTGTTAAAGGTTGTTTCTGATTCTTTAAGTAAACAATTGCCGACTAAAATGTTAGGCAGGGATGAGGGCGAATAAGGTAAAATGTGTGCATAACTTGTTTTGGGGGCTTTGCATGTCAAGTCTATTTTTGTTTTGAAAACAATTAAAGTTTTTTTGTTTCTTAACCTTATTAAAAAGTAATTTATATTATGAAGTTTATAGTGAACAGCAGTGTGTTACTGCGCCAGCTCAGTTATATTGATGGGGTTGTAGTGGCTAAGCCAATTATTCCTATTCTTAATAATTTTTTATTCGAAATAAAGGATGGTCTCCTAACCATACATTCTACAGATTTAGAAACCACCATGAATACGAGTATTAAGGTGGATTCAAAAGAAAATTTATCTATTGCTATTCCTAGTAAAACAACTATGGAATTGCTAAAAACATTGGCCGATCAGCCTCTTGCATTTTCTATAAATGAAGAAAAGGGTACCGTTGAAATTAAATACGAAAGTGGTAGATTTAAATTAACAGCCCAAAGAGGAGATGAGTTTCCTAAAACTCCAGAAATAGCCGAAGGTAGCACTTTTGAGATTGGTGCTAAGATTTTGCAGAAAGCTATAGCTAAATCTTCTTTTGCAGCAAGCACCGATGAGCTTCGCCTTAATTTAACAGGCGTTTACCTACAGTTGTTTAAGAACAATGTAACTTTTGTTGCCACTGATGCAAATCGTTTGGTGCGTTTTACAAGAAATGATGTTAAGCCAGGTGCAGAAGATTCATTAATACTTCCAAGAAAAGCACTTAGTTTGTTAAAATCTTGTTTACCTACAGACGATACTATTGTTAAAGTTACTTTCAATCGTCAAAATGCGCATTTTCAAATTGGGGAACAAAGCTTAATCTGTAGATTGATAGACGAAAAATATCCTGATTACAGGGCAGTAATTCCAGCCGAGAATCCGAATAAATTAAGTTTAGATAGAGGCGAGTTTTTAATGGCTGTTAAGCGTGTATCTATTACTTCAAATAAAACAACGCACCAAATTAGATTAAAAATTACAGGCAGCGAATTAACAATTAGTGCAGAAGACATCGATTTTGAAAACGAATCTCAAGAGAAAATGGCTTGCGTTTACGAAGGCGAGGATATGGAAATTGGGTTTAACTCTAAATATTTATTAGAGATGCTAAACAATATTGATGCCCCTACAATTTCATTAGAAATGTCTCAGCCTAATCGTGCCGGGGTTATTTTGCCTGCGGCGCAAGAAGCCGATGAGGATGTGTTGATGTTAATTATGCCGATGATGCTTAATAACTATTAATTAGTTGGAATTTTTCCATAAACTAATCTATCGTTAAAGCGAATTATTATTTTCCTATATTCTTCCGAAGAATAGCCAGCTGATTTCACTCTTCTAAAATAATTTACAGGATCTCCTCCTGCAAACAATCCCATTGCGTTTTGTGATTCATTGTATGGCTTGCCTAATTGCAAAAATGATTTATCGTAAAGATATAAACCATAATCTGGCTTATGCGTATACATAGAAACATCTTCTATAAAAGAGGCAATAAAGAAGTTATTTGAATCTATTGTTGGGTCGGATGTTGCCATTAATTGTTCGTCAACAAATATGCCAGAAAACTCACCCCTGGCCACTTTAGGCGCATCTGTATTCATAAAAAAAGCCACTTCACAAAACTTAAAATGCTGGGTAAATTCTTTAATTACCATACGATTGGTTTGTTCTTGTAATTTCTTAAGCGTTTCAACATCTGCATCTCTTTTATCTTTTAAAAGGCTTTCGATTAGTTTTTCATCAGTTGTTTCTAACATCACTAAGAGTGTTCCAGTGCTTCTTTTGCTAAGTTCCGAAACCATTTGCATTTCGTTACTTATAATTTTGTCTTTAATGCTTAAACCACTTAATTTT
>VEQB01000376.1 GCA_018883485.1 Bacteroidota bacterium | reverse complement strand
CATGCCACGGCACCCAGTGGGCCTAGGTTATCGATTCACCCCACCAGGCCATTGAACGGCCCAATCTCTTTGTCCATGCAAAGTAATTATAGCAGGAGAGATTAGGCGATGTCAAGAACAATTTTATCTAATTCATCACGCAAGTCTTGCTCGTCGGGATTGTAGGCAATACCACGCCACTCCTTGCAATACCATGCCACTCCGTGCAATACCGAGCAATACCGAGCCACTCCGAGCAACTCCATGCTATACCACGCCACTCCAACTACACTCAACTACTCCTGCCACATTTCTAATTATTTTCCTAAATTTGATAAAACAGTATGAAAAAACGCCTTCTTTTCCTTACTCTACTTCACGTAAGTCTGGTGCATTCACAAAGTGTTAGTGATCAACAAAAATTACGCAACCTTCATGCCCTGGGTAGTTTGTATGGGTGCGTTAGGTGGTTTAATCCTGCTACAGAGGCAGGTGAAATTAACCTGAATGAGTGGAGTATGAAAGTTGCCCGAAAAGTAATGGATGCACCTAATGATAATGCGCTGATAGATTCATTGAGCAGGCTCACATTACCCATTATGCCTGGCATGCGCATCTCAAATAATCCTGAAGCTATTTCTTATCCTAAAGATAAACTTCAAATTCCGAAGGGTAAAAAAGGGGTTTTGCAATATTGGCAACACCATGGAGTAAACTTAGGAGGGAATAACCAAACCTATAAGAGTGTTTTGGTAAATGGCAAGCATTCTCTTAATAACCGAAGTGATAACACAAATACCTTTGTTTCGGTTGTGCGTAAAACACCTTCTCTTCCTGTTTCAAATACTGGATATGTATTAGAAGTTTATGCACGTTGTAGTAGGCCAAACCAACGCGGTTACATCTGGGTTAGAGCCGATGATGAAAAAAGTGGCACCACTGTTTTTTTTGAAAATATGAATGGGAGGCCCATTGTAGATACAAATTGGAGGAAATACACCATAGAGATACCTGCTCAAAAGCATGGAGTTAATTTTTATACCGGTGCCTACACTATACCAGGTTCAAGCTTGTTGGTGGACGACTTAGTGTTTTATTATAAAGATAGCTTACAAAGCCTGAAGCCCATTTGGTTTTATAACTTCGAACAGGATGCTGAAGGTGCCATGCCGTATACCTTTAGCACCGGAATAGGTAAAGGTGAAAGCGGTAAAGCAGGTAGCGTTATTACAACTCACTCAGGCTATAAATCTGTAAGGTGTGCTCGTTTAATACCAAAAGAATTTGAGGTAAAGAATCAATTAGGAAAACCACTATTTAAAGAAAAGCCAAATGGCATAGAAATGGGTAAGGCAGAATTGGTTCAGGGTATTTGGCTGCAATGGCCAATGAGCATGTACAGCCTAAAAGGAAATACTTACCCGAGCGCCGCATCCTTAGGTTATACCTACATACCTGATACCTTTACTTCTAACCTAAACGCCGATAACCTCGATAATCATCTTTGTGGCTTGTTTATACTATACAATGTTGGCAAGCATTTTTATCCATATCCGGAGGTGGTTAAAGCAAATTGGGATTCTGCCTTCGATCAGGCTTTGTTGCAAACACTGATTAGCCAGGAAGAACTTCATTATTACAGAAACCTGCAAAGATTTTCTGCTATATTAAACGATGGGCATATCTTTGTATCGAGGTTTGGTAGCGTGCCTGTTGGAAGGTTTTACCCAAATTTCTTTTGGGAGAGAATAGAAGGAAAAGTTATCATAACTAGTTCATTGTTAAAGGAGCTAAAGGTTGGCAACGAAGTGGTTTCAATTAATGGCCAGCCAGCAAATTATTGGTTCGACTCCCTAGCTGTTTTCTGCGCTGCTGCCACACCTGGTTTTAAAGAGTACCGATTAAATACAGCCACAATCGAAGGCAAAGAGGGCACAGAAATGGAATTGGGACTTTTAGACCAATCAGGAAAATTGCAAATGGTAAGCGTAAAAAGAACTACCAATGTCAATTCTTATTATGCAAATTTTGAAAATACCAAGACAATAGAAAAGTTGAGGGATAGTATTTGGTATATTAATCTCGATAAAGCAGAGATGTCGTTTATCTATGAAAAACTGGATAGTTTGGCTGAAGCAAAAGCTGTTATTTTCGATTTAAGAGGCTATCCAGCCGGCAATCATGCCATTATTCAACATCTCTTGCCGAAGGCTGAAAAGGCAAAATGGATGCATATACCCCATTATTTGTACCCAGGTGCAAAACCTGTTAACTACACGGATATAGGATGGAACTTAAAGCCTTCAAAACCCAAACTTAAAACCAAGGTTATCTTTATTACCAATGGAACGGCAATCAGTTATGCGGAGAGTTTTATGGGGTATATTGAAGGATATAAATTAGCTAGCATTATTGGCGAGCCTACAGCTGGTTCAAACGGTAACATTAACATTATGCAATTACCCGGAGCTTATGCTATTAGCTTTACCGGGATGAAGGTTACCAAAATAGATGGCTCTACCTTGCACGGTGTTGGCATTACCCCTACTATTCCAATGAAAAGAACAGTTAGTCGTGTCCGAGAAGGAAGAGATGAATTACTGGAGAAAGCGTTAGAGGAGGCTGGGAAGTAGCGGGGAAGTAGCTGGGAGTTGCAGGAAGTAGCGGGGAAATAGCAGGGAATTGCTGGGAGTAGCGGGGAAGTAGCTGGGAGTTGCAGGGAGTAGCGG
>VEQB01000375.1 GCA_018883485.1 Bacteroidota bacterium | reverse complement strand
CTTATGACCAAGTTCCAAACAGCAACCAAGGTGTTGTTTATATTAATAACTCTACAATACAAGATGCTATTGATGCTGTTTCAACCATTTCAACTGATGCGAATGGTAATATTGTATGGAGTAAAACAGGCGGAGGAATTATTACCGCTATTAACAGTACTTTTACAAATAATCAAAGACATGTACAGTTAATGAGCTACCATAGAACTAATGATTTGAATAATTTATGTTCGTTCACTGCCTGTAATTTTGAAACAGACCAAACAAGGTTTACCGGTTCCTCAGCCAGACAAAGAATGTTTACAAACTGGGATACAAAAGGAGTTGCTGTTTATGGTTGTAATTTTAAAAACACAAATGCTGGTTTAAATGCTAATCATACCAACACATCTGGACAATATGATGCTGACAGGGGAACTGGCATTTACACTGTGGATGCTTCGATGAAAATACAAGACAGACAGGTGTTACAGAATGGAAATTTATTTAGTATACCAAGCTTATTTTATGATTTGCAAATAGGCGTAGATGATTACCATTATCTTACAAGTCCGCTAAATGGACATATAATAAAGAAAAATACTTTTGAAAGAAATATTTATGGAATTCAACAAACCAATGCAAGCAGCAGCCACATTTACCGTAATAACTTTAAACTAGAATATACCAGCGGTTATCCTACCTATACAAAATCGGGCTTTTGGGGCATCAATGCCGGAGGATTTCAAATCAGTGAAAATTTATTTACAAATAATACAGGTACAAACTTTAATGAAATTGGTTCAACATTTAAGAACAGTGATGCAAACAGTGGTGGTCTATACATACTAAACACTCATACCAGCACTAATGTTGGAGGACAAACCGAATTACGAAACCAAAATCTGGATTATAAATGCAACGGACATAATATAGAACGCAATGTCGGCATTTTATTTAATCCCAAAAATCCTTCCACTGCTCCAAAAGACCCTGTTACATTTTTACCCTATTTTGGCTCATGTGCTACGAATAGAATAGATAAAGATAATACTTTTAATAGTAACTCGACCGATATTTACAACAACACTTCATCTACTAAAGAATATGTTATTGACCCGAATCGTCCAAATCGTCCGCGTGCAGCATTTAGTGTTGCAATTAATATTAACCCTTGTGGTAATGGCCCCGCAAATTGCTCCGTAATTGAACCACCTGAACCGAACGGATGGGAGCCTGTTGATGGGAAAAAGCCAGCATATCTTGCTAAGAAAGCAGACGTCAGTAATGATAAACAACCAATATTGGATGGTTCAGCCCAGTCATTATTAAACCTCATTGCTCAGGGTGCTTCAGTATCGGCAAATGATTTGTTTGATGCTTTATATGCTAAATCTCCTTATTTAAGCGATGCTGTAATAATTTCCATGCTTCAAACCTCGCAACACCTGAGTGAACAACAGACGTTGGATATATTGGTTTCCAACTCAAGGTTGACTTCATCTATTATTGGAGCGCTAAGCTATCGAAACTTTAGTCAATCCGCATTAAATACAATTAACTCAGCCCAGTCAACCCAATCAGCCAGAGAAATATTAGAAATGGAAATTGAACAAGGAGAACGGGAACTTAATCAGCTTAAAATTGATTTGCTGAATTACTATTTTGCGGGATACCTTGGCGACACACTTAATAATTATGGAGATAGCGTTATTGTGATGCTTGAAAATGAAGAAGATGAATTTTCAATAAAGCAACTTGCCTCTATTTACTTAAGCCGGGGTGAAACAGAGTCTGCTACTCAAAAACTTGATTTACTTGACGATTCCAATGCAGAGAATGTGCAATTCATCAATTTAATGAATTTGCTTATTGCGCTGAAAGATGATGACAAAAATGTATTCCAGATTACATCTGAACAGGAAGAAACCATACGGAGTATTGCTGCCTCATCAACCAATGCCGCCTATCATGCCAAAGCCATACTTGGGCTGGTATTTGGAGAATATGCCGATGAAAGACCCGTACTTTTTGATCAAGGATTGGGTAAAAAGGGTAACGAAACAACTGGTATAAGCGAACAAGTTACATCGGGTAGTAACTTATTAAACATTTATCCGAATCCTGCAAGCAATACTGTTATTTTCGACTATATGGTGATTAAACACAGTTCAACCTCTAAAATTACAATTAGCAATATTGCGGGAGCTACCATACATACCATTCCTTTGAAACAAATGAGTGGGCAATATGAAATGAATGTTCATGGGTTGAGCCCGGGTATATACTTTATTGAGCTAAGAAACAATGATGCGCTAATTTCAGTTAAAAAACTTGTTGTAAATAATTAATATAAAATGGAGTAGTCATGAATTTGTATTATGGCTGCTCCTTTTATTGTCATGAAAATAAAGTTACTGTTTATTCTATCATTTAGCTCAATATGCCTACTTGGGCAAAACACTATTGATATGCTGTATAACCCAAAACCAGGTTATCAAACTTTCACACATATTTACTCTGATAGATTTTCTGATACCCTGATTGCTGTTTGCAGCACGGGAGACCAAAATGCATTTGATTCCAACTTTTTTAATCATCTGGTTTTTTACAAAATTTCTCCCATGGGTACTATCAACGAAATTCACCGAATCCAGAAAGATTATTGGAATATTGGATTACTGGGATCCTCAATTGAGATTGGCGATAATTGCTTTGCATATATGATGCGAGACACCGCAC
>VEQB01000374.1 GCA_018883485.1 Bacteroidota bacterium | reverse complement strand
GCGCTATGCTTGGTTCAAGCCGTAGCCCAACAAAAACTATTGAGCATAGAAGATGCTGTATTAAAACAAAGAACCACTTTGGCGCCAGAAAGATTAAGCCAATTGCAATGGATACCCAATACCAATATTTTTTCTTATGTAGGTAAAAAGAATGCGATTGAATTATTAATTACCCAAGATGCCACAAGTTTAAAACGAGATACGGTTTTGTTATTGGCAGATTTTAATACCGCCTTGCAAAATTTAATACCCAATGAAAAGCCCATGAATCGCTTTCCATTTCTTACCTGGGTAAATAAAGTAAGTTTTAGATTCTTTTATCAAAATGCGTATTACATGTTTACGTTTAACGATATGCGTATGCGCCTATTGGCTTCTGCACCTAAGAATGCAGAGAATTTAGATTTTGACCCTAATAGTTACAAACTTGCCTATACACTTAACTATAATTTATTTGTAAATTCTGAACCTGGGGCATTTGAGCAAGGAGCAACCAATAATGGTGATGTTGTAAATAAAAAAGATTTAATAACCACAGATGGCAATCTCAATATGCAATATGGCAGCAGTGCTGTGCATAGAAATGAATTTGGAATAACAAAAGGCACTTTTTTTAGCCCTAAAGGTAACCGTATAGCCTTTTACAAATTAAGTGAAGGTATGGTTTCTGATTATGAACTAATGGATGTTGAAGTACCTGATACCATAGGAAACAAATTAACGAAGCCAACTAGTTTTAAACGCATGAAATACCCTATGGCTGGTAATGTGAGTCACCAAGCTAAAGTAATGCTTTACGATTTTAAAAGAAAGCAAGTGATTGAAGTAAAAACGGAAGGCGACCCAGAGCAATACTTAACCAATGTAAGTTGGAGTGCAGATGAGGAGTATTTATTTATTGCCGTTTTAAACCGAGCGCAAAATGAAATGAAATTAAACATGTATGATGGAAGCACTGGAGCATTTATTAAAACCCTATTTACAGAAACACATCCCAAGTATGTTGAACCAGAAAAAGGTCCCTATTTTATAAATAACGATAATAGTAAATTTATCTGGTTTAGCGAGCGCAATGGATACAATCACTTATACTTATATTCTAACAGGGGAACACTTATAAAGCAATTAAGTACTGGTAATATTAGTGTTTCGGATATTATTGGTAACGACCCAACTGGCAATATTTTGTATTACCATGCCTACAGTGAAGATGGCTTGAATAAGCATGTTTACAGGCACGACATAAAAAGTAACACGGCAACAATTATCAATAAATTACCTGGGCAACACATTGGGATTGTTTCTACCGATGGCAAATTAATTCTCGAGAATTTAAGCAGTGTAGAAATACCTAAACGTGTTTTACTAATGAATGATAAAGGAGCGGAATTGAATATTATTTTTAATTCTATTAATCCGATAAGAGATTATGCCACCTGCAAAATAAATTTATTAAAATTAAACTCTCCAGATGGGAAGACTAAATTAAATGCACGCATGATTCTTCCCCATAATTTTGACTCTACAAAGAAATACCCAGTAGTGGTGTATGTATATGGAGGCCCACATGCACAAATGATTAGCAATACTTGGTTGGGAGGAGCAGATATGTGGTTGTACTATATGGCACAGCAAGGTTATATTACCTTTACCGTTGATAATAGAGGAAGTGGTAATAGGGGCTTTGATTTTGAAAATGCCATACATAGAAATTTAGGCAAAGTAGAAATGGAAGATCAACTGGCGGGAGTAAACTATTTAAAAACCTTGAGATATGTTGATGCCAATCGTTTAGGCGTTTTTGGCTGGAGCTTTGGAGGCTTTATGAGTACCAGTTTAATGACCAAAACCCCAGATGTTTTTAAAGTGGGTGTAGCAGGTGGACCAGTAATTGATTGGCGCTTCTATGAAATTATGTACACAGAAAGGTATATGGATACCCCACAAGAGAACCCAGAGGGCTATGCCAATGCAGATTTGAAGAATTATGCTAAAAATTTAAAAGGAAAATTATTATTGATACATGGCACCAATGATAATGTGGTGTTATGGCAACATACCTTAAGCTATCTAAAGAAATGTGTAGAAGATGGTGTATTGGTAGATTACTTTGTGTATCCTGGTCATGAGCATAATGTGCTAGGAAAAGATAGGGTTCATTTGATGAAGAAAGTAAGTACTTATTTTAAAGATTATCTTTAGTAGATAAGTATCTTTTTAGTTATTACTTGCTCATCCATTTTCAATTTTAAAAGATAGCAACCCTGAGGCACTTGCGGTGTTTCTAGGTTGTTATCTTTCACTTCTTCAGATTTAACTAGGCTTCCGCTCAAGTTGTACCATTCTGCAAGTATTGGAGCCTTTACTTTTGAGTTAAAGTTTAGGTTCAAGCCGCTACCAGCAGCAACTGGATTTGGATAAACTTCAATGGTTAAATTTAATGGTTTCTCTTGAACCAATGCATTCAAATGATTTACTTGGGCAAATGCGCCAGAACCTCTGTTTAAATAAGAGCCAGAAGGTGTGCTTACATATTCTGCCGCGAATACGGCATACTGATAATTTCCACTAAAATAATTTTGTTCATCTGTATAAAATGTATCGCTTATTAACTGGCTATTTACACGATTAAAAACTTTGTTAGTGGTATCATATTTATAAACTGCATACAAGGCACCAACACCAGCAGAGGTCCAATTGAGTTGCACTTTCTTATTGGTAGAAACAGCCATTAGT
>VEQB01000373.1 GCA_018883485.1 Bacteroidota bacterium | reverse complement strand
GAATACCTTTTGGGGCGCTAGAAATAAGCAGCAAAACACAAAACTTGTTAGGCGTTTTTAAACAAAAACAGGTTTGGCTAAAATAAAGTAATTTAATATATTCGTTTATCAAACCCCCAAGCCTATGACCCCTGTTTTAAAACTGCTTAAAAAGCTACCTATACTCAATATTTCAGGTGAATACTATTTAATTAACGGGATTGTGGGCGTTTTAATGGGGTTATTTGTAAGTCAGAGATTTTGCAAACGACACAGACCAATTCATTAGAAACAGAAATTGAAACCCATCAACGCACGCAGGAGGAGTGGATGCGGAGTTGTTTGGGGGAGGTTTTAGGAAAAACACTTAATTTGTAATTATAAAAAACCAAACATAACATGAAAACCAAAGTACTAATTCTGAAAGTAGCATTAATCTTATTTATTTCCCTAATCACAACATTGGCATCTGCCCAAGTAGCAACAACCGATGTTTCGGTTAATGACTCGTTGTACATCGTAAAACTAACACAAAGTAATGGGCTATATACCGTAACCTACTCCTTAGATGGTAAAGTAAAGCTGTCGAAAACTTCGGCCAATTTTGGGCCAACCTATGTTTTCAACCACCTGAAGGAATTGTGGTGCCCAAAGGCAAAATTAACATCAACTACGCCAAGTGAAAAAGTTGCCGATAATGATTCAACCAGTTCACCTGAAACAACAACTAATGTTCAGGAGACCGCCAACAACGATCAACCACCCTGCATTTTATCTGTTTCGCTTGAAAAAGACCTATTAAATAAAGCCAACAAGTGTTTTATTGATTTGACCTTTACTTATGCCATCGACTCAGATGTTGAAGGTCAAAAAATAGCAACGGTTACGTTTTTAAAGAAGATACCAGTATATAATGAAGTTAGAATTGGGAAGATGAAGTTATTTGAAAGCCAGAAAAATGCGACTCAACGTTTAGACGCTGAAATTAAAAAGTTAAAAAGTCCAACTCGGATTATTGTTAAAAAGAGACTTATTAAATGCGATGTTTTAATGGCCGAAGAAACTGATACTTTCAATGCCGAAAGCTGCGCTATAGTTTTTGAAAATGGATTTATTTCGTCAATAGTTGTTTCTGGTGAGTACAATGGAAAAAACGTTCGCTTTTCTAATATTTACGGTATTGGTATTACCACACGGCAAAATATTAGCGACCTTGCACGAATACGTTTGTATGACGAATTGGGAAATTTCCCATCGTTCGTGCTATTAAATCAAGTAATAGAATACTCTCGGCTAATTGATAACTACACGCGAGATTATAGCCCATCCGAAATAACAGTACACTTAAGTTCTAATGAACCTGAAAAGCCTGTTTTTAAATCACCATCTACTAAATTGTTTAGACTGAATATCTATTCAGATTTTATAGGTATTAATGAGGATAACCCAAATGGTTTGGTTCAAATAGAGGCTGATAAGCGAATTAATCTTTGGACAAAGCGAGTTGCGAAAGTTTCAGCGCTAACATTTTTAAATCCTTACTTTGAATGGAGCAAGATTGAGCAGCACAACCGCTCTGTGCAATTTTCCGAAGTGGGCGGTCAGTTTTATTTAAGTCCATTGGAAGTATATAGATATAGCATGATAGAGGCAGGTACCCTTTTAAATTTACTAGATGGTGATGGTTCCGTAGTTCATGCTCAACTCAACTTATTGCCAGCGCTTACCTTCACACAATTAACCGACAGCGTAAATCAAAGCAATGGCGGTAAGGAATACGTGGATGAAAAAATAAATTCTGTTTTACTCGGATTAGAGGCCAAAGCTAACTTTTCGCCAGAAAAAACATGGAGCTTAGCCCTTAGTACAAGGGTATTCGGTTATTGGAATCTAAATTCCACATTTCCATATTACTCCATAAATGAAAGTGTAGATTCGCAAAAGTTGGTTGATCCCAAAAGATGGCTGAATGATATCTCTATGTTGGTAACTATTCGAACCGGCAAGGGCAGCGACAACCAACTCTTTGCACGCCTTGGCTTCATTCATGAATTAGGAAACATCTATAACAACTTTGCACAAGTTCAGCTAGGATACTCCATCTATCTGAAGGCGTCACGCAAAGAATAGTCTGGGCTCTTATGGCTTTGTTTAATACATTAGATTAAAAACCCACCAATGCGCGCAGGAGGAATGGATGCGGAGTTGTTTGGGGGAGGTTTAAGTTTAGAAGATTATGCAGGCCTGGGGTGGTCAAAAAAATGGTCACTTTTTTACTGACAAATCTCAGAAAAAGGACCTTCCTGAGCTTCTTTTAACAAAGAGTCAACTATCTTCTATAATAGCGACAGGTTCACTAAAAAATAAGGGTCGCAAAGGCATTTGGTTCAGACCGAAAAAAAACGGATTGTTTAAATTTAACGATGTAAGTGAGGGTAGAATGCTTGATTTTTAGTTAATAAGGTTTTAAATATGCATTCTAATGGGATTTGAGAGTGCAATTTGCTAAAAGATAGAAGCAAAATGGGTTTTCATAGTTGGTAAAATCAAAGAAATGATTGACAAAAACATCACTGCAATTATTGGAAAGGCCATTAGGGAGGGGAAATACCTCAATATTACCTACAAAAATATAAGTGGTATCGTTAACCCATTTTGGATTAGCATTTTAGATATTACTTCACGCGGCGAACTTTTTGTAAACATGTTTAATGTTACCAAGGACGAACCACTTTATAATAAAAAAATATTTATCGCTAGTATTCAGAGT
>VEQB01000372.1 GCA_018883485.1 Bacteroidota bacterium | reverse complement strand
GGAGTGCAGTGTGAAGTTAAATTGTATTCCTTTATTTAAAAGCCAATTTTTAAGGTAATCAAGTGCTTTTTGAGAATATGGAATTAATTCAAGATCGGTCTCATAAGCCACTAAGTCAATTATCTCAATTCCGTTCTGTGATTCTACTAAATGCTCAATTAAAGCACAAGACAAAATAGTTGTACCGCAACCAGGGTCTAAAATTTTGATTCTTGTTTTTGATAGGTCGCAAAACGAAGCTAGAAGTCGGGCAATTGGAGTAGGGGTAAAAAATTGTCCGTTGATTTTCTTGTGAGAAGTGGTTACTTGTTGAGTGTAATAAATACCTAACCTGTCAGCAAAGTCACTTGGCAGTTCTTGTTTTAATGGTTCGATATTTATTATTTTACTCATTTCGTAATGTTTTGATGTATGCTACTTTTTCTTCTGCGACTTTCAAAATATTCAAGTCTGCTTCTTCATCCAAAATTTTGTAAGCAATCTGGTCACTCAAAAATTCTTCGAGTAATTCCTTTTCGTTAACTTCAAAAAAGTCAGCGATATTTTTGATTAAGTGTTTTGTCGGTTGCCTCTGGTTGCGTTCAATTTTAGCAAGTAAAGAAGGGTCAATTTCAATATTTTCAGCAACTTCTCTCAAAGTCATACCAGCAGTTTCTCTCAGTTGTCTGAGTTGTTCTCCAAATGTTGTATGTTTTTTCACGATTGCCATTCAGGACAAATTTTGTCCAAAGATAAGAACTCTTTTTAAATGGACATAAAAAGTCCACAAAAAGTTTTACACATCTTTAGTCGAGGGTTGGAAAATTTTAGCTCTTTTGGTTTTGCGAAGGGTTGGCTTGTGTGTCGGGCAATTTTACTTAACAAAATCTATGGTCAAAATTTTCCCATCTGCAATACTAACTTTCATACTGTATCCACACCAATTATATAAACGTAAGTCTTCTTTAATGATTTGCATTTCCATGTAAGGACATTTCGATTCATAATATTTTTTCCCTTCAAAAAGACTATTTGTGTTCATTTTAATAATTTCGTGAATTCCTTCATCAGGGGCAACTTTCCAAATTAGTTCTCCTTTGTGGTTTACAAAATAAACATTTTCATTTTCCTTTGGCTCAAGTAATACAAAACAATTTCCTTTATGTTCTAGTATTGATGCAATTAAATATCCAAACTCACAAATGGGTTTATTGTCGTAATAGAGCGAATTTTCGTTTGCTGTATATTTCATTGTTTAAGTTGTTTTGGAGTTGATATTTTAACTTTATCTAAATCATCAATAAGTTGAAATTGAGTTCCACCCCCTGTTGTTCCTAATTTATCTACCCCTGCGGCTTCTCCCATTCGCATTCTCATATTTGAAGGGACTTCTACATCTACAATTCTATCTGGCACATTTTCTAAAGAAAATTTATCCTTAATGTCTTTGGGGCTTAACATATTTCCTTTGCTGTCTAATAAGTCAGATTTTTTCATCATCCAAGAACCTTTTGCATTGCTACTACTTCCTTCTTTAAATACTCGCACAAATTGCTCTGATGCTTCAGTTGTAAATTCAGCAACTTTTGTCCCTGCTTTGAATGGTGCATATTTCCCTGGTATTTTTGTAAATGTTTTATTAATATCATTTGCACTCTTTATTACTACATCTTTTGCTTTCTCAACTACAATCCTAGTAGTCGTTTTAACTGCTCCTTTTGTGGTCGCAACTCCTGCTCTAACAGCCAATCCTGCACCTGTTGCCATAGGAATAAATATTGAACCCAAATCTGCTGTCAAGGCAGCGACTGAAACAGGGTCAACTTTTCCTTTTGTAACATAGTCATATGTTATCTCTCCTACATCATATAATGCGAAGCCCACATCTACAATTGCATCAAGCCAAGGACAAATTGGACATTGGCCGTCAGGGTCGTCCCAAAAAATGGGGTTATTCATAAATGCAGAATACGGAGACCTTGCAGGCATAACAGTCGCTTTCGGGTCAACACTTAGCCACCTGCCTAACCTTGCATCATACATTCTTGCTCCGAAATCATAAGCAAAAGCAACTGGATCAATTAAAAATCCAGTTTGTGCTGTCGTATCAATTACAGTAATTTTATTAGTAGTTGTTTGAAAAGTATAATGTCCATAAGGTTCAAATTCACGTATTTCAAATACTTCTTGAAATAATCCACCATATAAAGTTTTAAATGATTTTCTGTGTTCGTCTTTTGGGTCAATTGTTGTAAATGGGCTTGGGTTTTTGTCTTTGAAGTCTTTAGGAAAAATCCCTGTCATTATTATTTCTTGCATGTCGTAAGGCATTTGGCGGTAGCCAAGGCGATATAGCAAAGCAAGATGGTTTTCTAATTCATTTACAGTTTCTGAAATTCTATTGTTGGCTTTTAGTTTATTGATGTCGCTGATGTTATTTTCTAAGGCGAAGTTTGTAACTCTTACATCTAAAATCTGTTGCTTTAGCAACAAAGCATTTAGGTTTAATGGGTCGTGCTTCAAAACCAATTCAGCACATTTTAATAAGTAATCATCGTCTTTTGAGCCGAATTTACGCTCATAGCTTTTTGCAAGGTTTACTAAACACAAACCAATACTTTGTTTTGCATCAAAACTCCTTAATGCAATTCCACTTTTTATTGCTTCTGTGGTTGTATGTGTCAAGGTTTGTATTGTTCCGTCTCCGGGATGTCCTGCGGTGGCAAGTTCTACATTATAATAATCACCTTTTTTGTCTCTGTGCTGTATATAAATG
>VEQB01000371.1 GCA_018883485.1 Bacteroidota bacterium | reverse complement strand
AAAGAATGGAAAATAAACTCTTTTGTAACTAGGATATCCTGAAGGGTCACTAAACTGACCAAATCTATGAATTGATAAAGTATTTGCCCATTTCTCAGTGTAGAAATTATCATGCTTCTTTACATCCTGAATATTTCGGTACCAACTGTACCACCATTTCGGTTTCAACTGTACCAGTGATTTCGGTTTGAACTGTACCACTTTTTAGGTGAAAATGATGCAAATGCTTTAATCTTTGGATTATGGCTAACAAAGAAAAAAATATGCGTCAAATTCAAGAAATTTTCAGACGAAAAGCACAAGGAGAATCCGAGAGAAGCATTATGCGCAACACTGGGTTTTCCAGAGGTACCATTCGTGATTATTTAAATATCATATCCATTTGTGGCTATGAGCCAGAACAAGCCCTTTCCTTAACTGAATTAGAGCTCCTACACCTAATAAAGCAAGCTCGAAAGGAGATTAAGCCAATCAGCACCAATAGGAAAGAGGAGTTAAACCAACAAATTGAGAAATTAATAAAGGAGTTAAATAAAACTGGAGTAACTCGCCTTTTGCTATGGCAGGAATATATAAAAGTACATCCTGATGGCTATAGTTATACGCAGTTTTGTTACCATTTTACCCAGCAAAAAAACATACGCCAAGCCAGTATGCACTTTATTTATCAGCCTGGAGAATGTATGATGATTGATTTTGCGGGAGACTGGCTGTATTATATAGACTTAGATACAGGCGAAAGGATTGCTTGTCAAGTGCTTGTAATTATCTTGCCGTATAGCGGATATATGTACGTACAAGCAATGCATAGCCAAAAGCAAGAGGATTTAATCCATGGCTTGAATAATGCTCTAATCTATTTTGGCGGCTCTCCAAGAAACATGAAGATGGATAATATGAAGAGCGGTGTAAAAAAGGCTAACAGATATGATCCAGACTTTACCGACTTAATAAAAGCATTTGCCTCTCATTACGGAATCAACTGTACCACCGCAAGGGTTGCCAAACCTAAAGATAAGCCACATGTTGAAGGGGGTGTTTTAACCTCCTACCGTCGCATTTATGCTCCGTTACGAAACCATACTTTTCATAGCCTAGCAGAGCTCAACTATGCCATTAAAAATCAACTTGAGGCTCATCACCAGATGCGTTTTCAAAACAAATCTGTCACTAGAATGGAATTGTTCTTAGAGGAAAAAGCATTTTTAAAGCCATTGCCAGATAGACAGTTTGAAAAGTATTGTACCACAAAAGCCAAGGTTCAGAGAAACTATCATGTACAACTCGGTGAAGACAAGCACTTTTATAGTGTGCCTTTTAAACTTATAGGCAAAACCTTAAAACTCATCTACACCCTTGACACAATTGAGATTTATGACAACTTAACGAGAGTGGCATTCCATCAACGATTGAGCCGCTCTCATGGCTACACAACGATTAAAGAACACATGCCAGCAAACCATCTGTTTTATAATGAGCAAAGGGGGTATGATGCGGATTACTTCTTAAATCAAAGCAAGAAAATTGGTCCATTTACACTTGAGTTTGTAACCAGACTTTTGCACTCCAAAGACTTTATTGAACAATCTTACAATGCTTGCCTTGGGGTTTATAGACTTGCCAAGAAAACTCCTGTTGATGATTTTGAGCGCTCCTGCGAGCGTGCATTGCTATATCCAGTGGTAAGTTATCGTCAACTAGAAAACATCATTAGAAAGGGTTTATACAAAGTTCCACTTAACAATGCCCCCCAGCTGCAAATCAAAATCCCCCTTCATGAAAACATCAGGGGAAAACAAGAATACAAGTAACTTATAAAAAAATGAATACATCACAAACAACACAACACCTGCGTGATTTAAAGCTTTACGCAATGGCTAATCTTTATGAAAGTGCAGCCCAATTACCTATCCACCAGCAGCCTTCAACCCATGAACTAATGGCTCAACTTGTTCAATCTGAACTTCTCGACAAAACAAACCGAAAAACCAAAATGTTGCTAAAACTTAGCAGACTCAGGTACGATGCCCAACTTGAAAACATTGAATACAACAAAAACCGTAACTTAAGTAAGGAAAGCATTTTACAACTCATAGATTGCTCTTGGATTAAACGTGCTGAGAATATCCTAATTACTGGGGCTACTGGCTGTGGTAAAAGTTATTTAGCTTGTGCTCTGGGGCAACAGGCTTGCCAGCTAGGTTTAAGAGTCTTGTACCTAAACTTAAACCGCTTCTTAGAAAAAGTGGCCTTGGCTAGATTAGATGGATCATTTAATAATATGCTTAACAGTCTAGAAAAAACTCATCTTATCATCCTCGATGATTTTGGTTTAGCGCCACTTACACAAGATGTTAAACTTGCACTTTTACAAATCCTTGAAGACAGATATGGAAGAAAAGCTACAATTATTGCCTCCCAAATACCTGTAGAAAAATGGTATGATTATATTGATGAACCAACCATTGCTGATGCTATTTTAGATAGAATCGTACCTAAGGCGCATCGTTTTGACCTCAAAGGAACTTCTCTCAGAAATAAAAAATAATCCTATTATTGCATTGCACTTTTCATCCAAAAAGGGGGTGGTACAGTTCATCCGGAATCAGTGGTACAGTTCATCCGAAATAATCACAATATGGTGTTCTCTCATAAATCCTTCCATTTTAAACAGTAGTTTTCTTGTTCCTAATCGCTTTAGCGTTTTTCTGATTCTCAACACTTCCTGAAGGATTAAATCGTGTTGTAATGCTTCTTTTTC